>CAMWVQ010000011.1 GCA_947177635.1 uncultured Porphyromonadaceae bacterium
GGCCCGGGGCAGGTGCGCCTTCGGTGGCGGGTTCAGCCTTCCAGCCGCGGATGCTGGTGTACCAGCGGCCGTTGTATTCACGGCTTTCTATGTCGAAACTCAGACGGATGGTGTCGCCGGGGTTGAGGATGAACTGGTCTGCTTTCTCTCCGAAGAAGTCGAAGTGGATTTTCTTGGGGAAACTTTCGATGGTCTCAAGCACGTATTCGCGCTTTTTCCAGGGATTTCCCATTTTCGAGGTGCCTGACATCTCGGGGAGGGCAACTATGATTTTGCCTGTAACTTCCATAATGGATGGGGTTTGATATTATTTGTTCAGTTGATTCACAAAAAAGAAGCCGGAGGAAAGTCTGCTTACTCTTCCGACTTATTTCTCTACAAAATTAGTGAAACATCGGCTTGTCAGCAAATTTTAGGTTGAATATTTCATTGTGGAACGGAAACTTTTTTTTAATTTCGCAGTGTAAATAAGTCAGCCAAATTTAAGCGATATCAATATGGCAACGGCCTCACCATGGAAAGTCACCTCTCGTAAAAGTCTGCTCTTGTGTCATTTAGGCGCGCTTGTCGCCGTCGGAATGTGGGGCGGGTCATTCGTGTCTACCAAAGTGCTTGTCAACAACGGTCTGGGTCCGGTGGAGATTTACATCTACCGATTCCTCTTGGCCTACATACTCGTGTTGATAGGTTGCCATAGGAAGCTGCTCGCCAATTCCTGGCGTGATGAGTTCCTGTTCCTTATATGCGGTCTTTGCGGCTCGTCGATATATTTCATCGCCGAGAACAATGCCGTCACGTACACGAGGGTTTCTGATGTCTCGATGATTACCACCTTGTCGCCCTTGCTCACCACGTTGCTCATCGGCGCGCTGTACAAGACCGAGAGGCCGGGGAAATGGACATACATAGGCTCTGCCATCGCTTTCCTCGGGGTGGGGTTCATCATATTCAAGGATGGGTTCTCTTCTTCTGCACCGGCGGCAGATGCTCCTGACGCCCTCTCCACCACAATCGGAGACATGCTGGCCCTCGGGGCTGCTTTCTCCTGGGCTATTTACAGTCTGGTGTTGCGCAAGCTCAATGTCACTTACAGCGCGCAGTTCATCACCCGCAAGACCTTCTTTTACGGGTTGCTGACGGCGTTGCCTTTCTGGATAATATCCAAGGAACCCGTGTCTCCCCTTGAGGTTCTGATCAAGCCGGAAGTTTTAAGCAACCTTCTGTTCCTCGGCGTGTTGTGTTCGATGGTCGCTTACCTTCTCTGGGCGTGGGTGATGGGCAATCTCGGGGCGATAAAGACCAACAATTATCTATATGTCCAGCCGATTGTGACAATGGTCATCGCGGCCATCCTCTTCGGCAAGAATGATCCCATCACGCTGATTGGCTGTCTTGGCTGTCTGCTGATTATCGGAGGCCTCTGGCTGGGAGACTATATGGCCCGCAGGGAAGCCCTCCGCAAGTGATGTGTAACTTGCGGCTATTCAGCTTTCTGCACGGTCACGCCATCTCCGACAGTTCGAGCCATCTCATCTCTTTCTCGTCGAGAAGGTCGGTGAGCGCGGTGTAGCGTCGCGACTTCTCGTCAATGTCGGCTATCGACTCCCCGGAGTTGAACAATGTTTCCAGTTCCTGTTTCTCTTTTGTCAGGGTCTCAATCTCTTTGGTGAGCTCCTCGAATTCCTTACGTTCCTTGAAGGTCAGTTTGCGGGCCCTCTCCAGGCCGCCGCGGCTTACTTTGGCCGAGGGGGTGTCATCTGCGGTGGCGCTGCGCTGAGTTGCGGCCTGGGTGGATTTTTCGGTCGCAAGTTTCTCCTCCCGGTCACGGGCGTCGCGCCAGGCCCGGTATTCGGTGTAATTGCCAGGGAAATCCTTTACCTTTCCGTCACCCTCGAACACGAACAGGTGGTCGGCGATAGAGTCGAGGAAGAAGCGGTCGTGGGAAATCACTATCACGCATCCCTTGAAGTCGGCGAGGTAATCCTCGAGGATTCCAAGGGTCATGATGTCGAGGTCGTTGGTCGGCTCGTCGAGAATCAGGAAGTTGGGGGAACGCATGAGTACCGCCGCCAGGTGGAGGCGGCTGCGTTCTCCGCCGCTGAGCTTCGAGATGTATTTCTGCTGGTCTGCGGGGGTGAAAAGGAAGTGCTGCAGGAACTGCATGGGGGAGTAATGGGTGCCGTCATTGACAACTATGTCCTCAGCCAGTTCGGTGATGGCGTCTATGACCCGTTTGTTCTCGTCGAACGCGATTCCATCCTGGCTGTAGTAGCCGAATCTTACGGTCTCGCCGATGTCGAAGTGGCCGCTGTCGGGCTGTACCAAACCCTGCAGCATCTTTATGAATGTGGATTTGCCGGCCCCGTTGCGACCGATGATGCCTACCTTCTCGTAACGCGAGAAGATGTAGCTGAAGTTGTCGAGCACTTTCTTGTCGCCGAAGCTTTTCGAGACCCCTTCGGCTTCGAAAATCTTGGAACCGATATATGAGGAGTTGACACGCAGGTCGACGTTTCGTTCGTTCATGTTGACCTGCGACCGTTTTTTCAGGTCGTGGAAGGCGTCGATACGGTATTGCGCCTTGCCGGCACGTGCCTGTGGCTGGCGGTTCATCCAGTCCTGCTCTTTCCGCAAGGTGTTTTTGACCTTGGCGAGTTCCGACGCCATTCCCTCCAGCCGTTCCCTGCGGCGGCGCAGGTAGTTGGCGTAGTTCCCCTCGTGTATGTAGACCTGGGCGCGGTCAATCTCGATGATTTTGTCACACACGCGGTCAAGGAAATACCTGTCGTGGGTAACCATCAGGAGGGTGACCTTCGAACGCGACAGGTAGTTCTCGAGCCATTCGATTGTGGGGATGTCGAGGTGGTTGGTAGGCTCGTCGAGTATCAGCAGGTCAGGCTCGGAAGCTATCACCTGCGCGAGGGCCAGACGCTTGCGCTGCCCTCCCGAGAGGGTGGAAATCAATGCGCCTGAGTCATAGACCTCCATCTGAGTCAGCAGCCGTTTCAGACGGTCGTTGCCCCCGGCAAATTGCTCGACAGTCATCTCTCCGGGCAAGTCGGGCGTCTGCTCGAGGAATCCGATTTTGAGGTCTTTGCGGGGTGTGATTTTGCCGGAATCAGCCCCCTCGCTTCCGGCGATGCATCTTAGCAGGGTTGTCTTGCCGGTGCCGTTTTTTGCGATAAGGGCGATTTTGTCGCCTTGGTTTATTCCAAAAGTGACATCGGCGAAAATCATCCGGTCGCCGTGGCTTTTTGTCAGGTTCTCAAGCTGGAGGTAACTTATCATCGGAGGGATTGAACGTCAGTTAATGAATGTGCAAAATTACACAAAGTTTGGTGAAGATGGAAACTTTGAGTAATTTTGTGATAAATAACAATGAAACTATGGACGCAGAAACCCGCCTCAGGCTCGAAGAAAAAGTAGTCGAGATGCTGAAGACCGTCTTCGACCCTGAAATACCGGTAGACATATACAATCTTGGCCTGATATACAAGATAGACCTGGATGACGACGCCAATCTCGTCATAGATATGACTATGACAGCCCCGTCATGTCCGATGGCAGATTTCATCGTGGAGGATGCCCGGCTGAAACTTGAGTCGATAGATGGGCTGAAGTCTGTGACTATCAATGTCGTCTTCGAGCCGGAATGGACTAAAGACATGATGAGCGAGGAAGCCAAGCTCGAACTGGGTATGCTCTGATGGGACGCGTCTACTTTATCTCAGACCTCCATCTTGGCGCCACTTACTTTCCCGACCCGAAGAAATGGGAAAGCCGAGTAGTGGCGTTCCTTGACTCTATAGCGGCGGATGCGGATGAGCTTTATATGCTTGGCGACATCCTCGATTACTGGTATGAGTACCGCAACGTGGTGCCCCGTGGGTTCGTGAGGTTTTTCGGCGCGTTGGCCCGGCTGGCCGACAGCGGGGTGAATATACATTGGTTCATTGGCAACCACGACATCTGGCTTTTCGACTATCTCCGGAATGAAATAGGTCTTGAGGTTGTCGACGGCTATGTGGTCAGGGAGATACGTGGAAAACGTTTTTTCCTCACCCATGGCGACGGGGTGGGGCGTCTGAAGCCAACATTCAGGTTTCTGCGCAGGATGTTCCGCAACCGCATATGCCAGAAACTCTACGCGGCGATTCATCCCCGTTGGACAATAGCTTTCGCCCACCGCTGGTCTGATTCCTCCCGGGGGTATTCACCCGACAAAGTCTCCAGTTTCGAGGGGGAGGAGAATGAACCGCTGGTAAAGTTCAGCAAAGAGTATCTGCGTGACGTCGATTCCACGATAGATTTCTTTGTGTACGGCCATCGCCACATACTCCTCGACCTGCAGTTGAACCCCGCCGGTTGCCGTATGATAGTGCTTGGCGACTGGATTCATCATTTCTCATACGGGGTATTCGACGGAGAGAGGTTTGAGTTGAAACTCTTCGACCGATAGCCCGTATTTGATGACATTTATCCGCGAAATATGCGGGATAAAATGATATTAACATTTTTTAAGCAATGCCCCCTGCCATATGCGTTGGTTTGCTTACTTGTTGGTTTCCAGTGGATTGTCGCGGGGTTGTGATGAACGATTCAGACAATAGGTTTTAAAAGTATGTCGCATAACATATGTAATTATTTTGTCACCGCACAAAAAAGCCCGACCTTTGTGTCACAAACCTAAAACAATCTTTTTTACCTTAGAAATTGTACCTATTGGAAACCAATAAAAGGGCGCTCGTGATGAGCGCCTTTTTATGTTTATGCCGGTTCAGTATTGTTAATGGAAATGTTTTGCCTCTGCAATATCGTTGAGAATCTGCTGATTGTAAAGCCTGCGGCCGGGGTCGATGAACCATCCCCATTTGTTGAAATACTTTATCATATTGATTGCGTGGATGCGCAGCATCTTCATACTGTGGTAGCTTGAGGCGCGGTGAGCGTGAGTGACGGTGACCTCGGGCCAATATATCGTGGATGCGATGGCGTGTATTCTCCTGGATATGTCTATGTCTTCCGGATACATGAAGAAACGTTCGTCGAAAAGCCCGGATTTTTTCAGCGTTTCGACACGAAAGAACATAAAGCTTCCCTGGTGGTAGGGGATGTTTAGAGTTGTGTGTGGCGGTCGGTCGGCAAGAAGATACCTGCGGTTGCGGGAAGTGCTGAGGAATCCTGGCATGAACCGGCGTCCAATCAGGTCAAAAGGTGTCGGAATAAGGCGGCTTGAGAATTGTTCGCTACCGTCAGGGGATATGATTCGGGGTTGTATGAGTCCTGTCTTGGGATGCAGGTCCATATATCCCATAATTTTAGGGAGAGTCCCACTCTCGAAATAGACATCTGAATTTATTACAAGATGATACCGGGTGTTTTCATCCAACGCGCGACGCAAAGCGATATTATGGGCTGTTCCGTATCCAGGATTGTCGTGTCGGCCGATGTACTCGATTATCCCGGCAGCCGGATGGGATGCTATGAGATTCCTTAGCGAATCATCAGGGGAGTTGTCTATGATATATATGCAGTCGACATTGTCACGGCGCAGGGATTCGAGGCAAGTCCATAACTCTTCCCGAGGAGTTTTGTATGTTACAATTGAGGCGGTCAGTTTCATTTCCTGTTTTTGTTTGCGTCAGTGGTGCGCCGTGATTTTGTCAGTAAAATCTGGAGAGGAACTTAAGTATTCCGGTGCCCCCGAAAGAGGCAAGTGCGCCGAGCTTGTTTTTGATTCTTACATCCGGGTCGCGTAACGCTCTTGATCGTCCTCCGCGTATTACGTTCAAACAACGTCTGTTGACTTCCGGAATGTCGATATTAAGGCGTGACATCAGCAGATAGAGGTTGAAATGGGCGCTGAAACGGCGGTCCATCGCGGCGTTCGTAAGTTCTGGGTGGTGGTTTGTTATGTAATCTACCATCCTGTCGGTAACATCGAGAACATCAATTCTTCTGTCACTCCACTGGTGCATGAAGCTCCCGTCGGCTTGCCGGTAG
This sequence comes from uncultured Porphyromonadaceae bacterium, assembly GCA_947177635.1. Lineage (GTDB taxonomy): Bacteria > Bacteroidota > Bacteroidia > Bacteroidales > Muribaculaceae > UBA7173. The sequence continues at coordinate 6,004 of CAMWVQ010000011.1, forward strand.
AAATATACGACCGATGGAAGGTAGGTAATCAGTGTCGCATTCTCATAAAAACGATAAAACGCGTCCAGATCTTCATATCTGATTCCTTCGCGAAATCTCAGGTCTTCTCCAAGCAGGTCGCGTTCCATGAGCATTCCGCAGGGAGAGTTGAGTATCAGGCTCTGGTAGAGGGCGGCTTTCATGGCTGTGGGGTAGTCCATGACGATAGGGCGGCTCTTTATGATTTTTATGGGCCGGAAGCGGTGGGCACGGCGGAAACTTCCGACACATACTTGTGCGCCGGTGGATTCGAGGCCGTTTATAAGGGTGGCCAGGGAGTGGGGGTAGAGGCAGTCGTCCGCATCGACAAACCCGATATATTTCCCCCGGGAGATGTCGATTCCAGTGTTGCGGGCCTTGGAGACTCCTCCGTGGGGGGATTCTATCAGCCGGAAGCGCGGGTCAGACCCGCAGAAACGCGATGCTATCTCTTTTGAACTGTCTGTCGAACCGTCGTCGACCACTATCGCCTCGAAGTCGGCGAATGTCTGGGCGGCGATTGACCGCAGGCATTCCTGAAGGTATTCCTCCGCGTTGAACACCGGTATGACGAGGCTTACCAGCGGGGTGTTTGCCGATGGCTGCAGGCTCGCGTGGTATATGCCGTCTGTCTGGATTCCCATACTGAAAAAACGGGGAGGGGTAGGTTTTATTATTGTAATTGTTTTTTAATTCGTATATTTGCGATAAATAAGCTTTGAGAGATGAAAACTATATTCATAACAGGAGGTTCGACCGGAATCGGGGCGGCCTCGGTAAGGAAGTTTGTCGAGGAAGGCTGGAATGTGGGATTCATGGATGTGAATGTCGCAGAGGCGAAGAAACTGACAGAGTCTGTCGGTTGTCCCGACCGATTGCTGTTTGTAGAGGGCAATACCTGCCGCCGCGAGGATATCGCGCGTGCGGTCAAGGAGACGTTTGCCAGGTTCGGAAAACTTGACAGCGTGTTCGCGAATGCCGGAATCCACCGCAGCAACACCCTCCTCGATATCTCAGACGAGGAACTAGACCTTGTCATACAGACAAATATCTACGGGACAGTCAACACCCTCCGTGAGGCAGTGCCGTATATAATCGAGGCCGGAGGCGGTTCGGTTGTAATCAACGCTTCTGACCAGTGGTTTGTCGGCAAGGCCCACAGTTTCGCTTATGGCCTGACCAAGGGCGCTCTGGGCCAGATAACCCGCAGCCTGTCGATTGACCTCGGAGGATATGGCATACGTGTCAATGCCATATGCGCCGGTACCATCCACACTCCGCTGGTCGACAACGTTTTCGAGAAATTCTCGAAAGCCGAGAACAAGAGTATCGAGGAATATTGGAAGGAGGAAAACGCCCTGTATGCCAGAGGCAGTGTCGGCAAGCCGCAGGAGGTTGCCGAGCTGGTCTTCTTCCTCGCTTCCGACCGCGCTTCTTTCTGCACCGGAGGCCATTATCTGGTTGACGGCGGCCTTGTGGCCCGCTGACATCGTCATCTTGTTATGGTGAATCGGAAAATAGAGAAGTGGAAGAGATTGGCGACGGAGTATATCATCCGCCGTCCGTGGCTCACCGCCCGCAAAGACACCGTGATGCTTCCCGACGGGAGAATCAATGATGAATACTATGTTCTGGAGTATCCCGCCTGGGTGAATGTCATAGCCATCACCAAAGATGGGCAATTCCTGATGGTGGAGCAATACCGCCATGGGCTTGGCGATGTGTTCGTCGAACTTTGTGCCGGGGTCGTGGAGGAGGGAGAAACGCCTCTCCAGGCCGCCAGGCGTGAGCTTCTTGAGGAGACCGGTTATTCGGGAGGGGAGTGGCGTCTGCTCGACACCATATGCCAGAACCCGTCGACATGTACCAATCTCACATATTGTTTCCTTGCCGAAGGTGTCGAGCCTATTGGCTCGCAGAATCTCGACGAGACGGAAGAAATCAACGTCAGGTTGCTGTCTGAGGCGGAAATTATGGAAATGCTTGAGGAGGGGAGGATGAAACAGTCTCTGATGGCCGCTCCTCTCTGGCATTATTTCGCGACATTAAGAGACAAATCTTGCAGTCAGGAGTGATTCCCTTCTGAAATCTACGGTAATACCTCGGTTTAACCGTAATCACTGAAAACCGCTTTGCGGCGCAGAGTCCGGATTAATCAGTTCCGGACTCTGCGCCGCAAAGCGGTTTTTATCAATACGCTAACGCGAGCTTGTTATTCAAAGATGTGTTTCAGCTTGGAGAAGAGGCGATGGGTTGTCGAAGGATCGGGCTTTATGTTGGGCTCGTCACGCAGCGACTCGAACGCGGCCTTCTCTTTGTCGGAGAGTTTTTCGGGGATGTAAACCATCACGTTTACAAGCTCGTCGCCGGTGGCTCCTCCCTGGGGATTGGGCAGACCCTTGCCACGCAGGCGCAGCACCTTTCCGGGCTGTGTGCCGGCGGGGATGTTGAGCCGGGCACGTCCCGTGATGGTCGGGACCTCCACCGAGCCGCCAAGCGCCGCGGTCACAACGTCGAGCATCAGATTGTATATAACATCATTGCCGTCGCGGATAAGCTCGGGATGCTTCACCTCCTCGATTACAACAAGCAGGTCGCCGTTGATCCCGCCTCTTCGGGGTGCGTTGCCTTTTCCCTTGACGGTTAGGGTCATACCTTCGGAAACACCTGCGGGTATGTCGAATGAGACGAGTTCCTCTTTGCGCTGGATTCCCTCGCCGTTGCAATATGAACAGTTCTCCGAGATGACTTTCCCTTCACCTTCACACTGGGGACACACTCCGACTGCCTCCTGGGCGCCGAACAGCCCGTGCACAATCTGGCTGACCGTGCCGGTGCCGTGGCATGTGGGGCAGGTGTTGAAAGCTGTGCCATCCTTTGCGCCGGTGCCGTTGCAATGCTCACACTTGACGTAGGTGGGAATCCTGAGAGTCTTGGAAACACCTTTGGAAATCTCCTCCAGTGTGAGCTTGACCTTGATGCGGAGGTCGGAGCCTCGACGCTGAGGTTTCTGACGGCGACGTGAGGAACGTCCCCCGGTGGCCCCCCCGAAACCGCCTCCTCCGAACTCGAAGTGGCCTCCGAAGATGTCGCCGAACTGGGCGAATATATCCTCCATCGACATGCCGCCGCCATAATAGCCGCCTCCGCCGAAACCGCCTCCGCCGAAGCCCTGCGGCCCCATCGAGTGGCCGAACTGGTCATATTTCTGGCGCTTCTCATCATTGGAAAGCACCTCATACGCCTCGGCCGCCTCCTTGAACTTCTCCTCGGCGGCCTTGTCGCCCGGATTCTTGTCAGGGTGGTATTTGATAGCCAGCTTGCGGTAGGCTTTCTTTATCTCGTCGGCTGTGGCAGTCTTGGAGACGCCAAGCACTTCATAGTAATCTCTCTTGTTTTCCATATCCCCGGGGCTTACTGGGCCACCACCACTTTGGCGTGGCGGAGAACCTTGTCGTTAAGTGTGTATCCTTTCTGGACGGTGTCTTTGATTTTGCCGGCTGCCGTGTCGGCGTCGGCGGGAACCATCGCCACAGCTTCGTGGAAGTCGGGGTCGAAGTCGCCGCCGGTAGACTCCATCGCCTTCACGCCATTGTCTCCGAGATATTTCACCAGTTTGTTGTAAATAAGGGTCATACCCTCTTTTACAGCTTCGGCGTCAGACGAATCCTTGATGGCGTCGAGTCCGCGCTCGAAGTCATCGACGATGGGGAGAAGCCCCTGGAGAGCCTTTTCAGATGCGTTCTTGATGAGTTCCGAACGTTCGCGCAATGTGCGTTTGCGGAAATTGTCGAATTCCGCCATCAGGAACATATACTCTTTTTTCTCCTTGGCGACCTCCTCCTCTTTGGCCTGGAGCAGACTGCGTAAAGATTCCAGTTCGGAAGCCTCCTCCGAGACCTCGGCCATTCCGTCTTCGTCGGGTTCGACATCCACAACCTCGGTGTCGGGATCCTCAAGATGGAGTTTCCCGTCATTGATGGTGTTGTCAGGGGTGTCCTTGGCGGACACATTGTTATGCTGGTTGTCGTTGAAGTCTTTTGAATTACGTTTCATATATTATATATGTATTGTCGTTTTCCTTGTTTACAGCAAAAACTTTGCCAAAATGGCGCCGGCGGCATTGCCGTCAGGTCAATTCTTTAAGAAGATAACAACAATCATCCCCGAAGGGTTTAACCTCAGGGAGTTCCGGTTGGCCCTGGAAAAAACCGAACACCGCCGAGCCGCTTCCTGACATCGAGGCGTAGACCGCCCCCGCGTCTATCAGCTGCTGTTTTATCTCGGCGATGCGAGGATGACGTCTGAAAACCGACTCCTCGAAATCGTTGACCAGTCTTCCCTGCCATTGGTCGAGTGGAAGCTTCAGAATCTCGAGTAACGGGGTGTCCGGGAGTTTGGGTGTCAGCCCGGCATATGCCTCGCGGGTGGGGACTGACACCTCCGGCTTGACAATCACAATCCACAGCCCCGCAGGGAGCGGCAGGTCTATCGGACACATGTCGGTGCCGGTGCCGGTGCAGAACATCGGGCGGTCATAAATGAAAAACGGGCAGTCGGCCCCGATTTCAGCCGCCATTTTCGCCAGACTGTCGTCTGAGGCACCCAAATCGAACATCTCGTTGAGGGCAACCAGCGTGTATGCCGCGTCGGCCGATCCCCCGCCAAGTCCGGCCCCGTCGGGGGTCTGCTTGTCGAGGTACATCGCCACCGGAGGAATGTCGAAATCCCGTCTCATCCTGAGCAGGGCCTTGTAGACAAGGTTTTTCTCCATCGGGCAGTCTACCTTCCGGCCCGAACAGCTAAGCGAGTCTTTGCCATCTTTGGCTTCCACGATTTCGAGAATGTCGTGAGATGGCACCGGCAGCATCACTGTCTCCAGGTTGTGATAACCGTCGGGCCTTTTTGAAATCACATTCAACCCAAGATTTATTTTGGCGTCGGGGAATTTTAGCATCCTGCTGGTTTTTAGTTTGTTGAATCGGGACGTCAGGCGCGGTTAGCTCCCGACGCCCTCCATTTCGAGATGCAAAGTTAGGAAGAATAAGATGGAATCTGCAACTTTTTTCATTATTTTGCAACCTCTCGGCCTCTTTTGTAGTCTAACACAATGAAAGCCCCTCACAGAGGGCCGGCAATTAAGGTTGCCGAATGATTGTAAACGTAAATTATCGTCCATTATGAAAAAGATATCCGCTCTCATCCTCGCCGTTGCGCTGGCCTTCTCATCCGGTTACGCGCAAACTCCGAAAAACTCTGCCGACACAGTCACGGTGCCTGGCGTCGTGAACATTGAAGTAACAGACTCTGTTGCTGCGGCCGACCCCATCTCAGACGCTGACTATCTCGATGACAGTGAGCCGGTGGAAGCACCCTCGGTCAGCGTCAAAGATGGCAAATGGTCGCTCACATACGACAAGTCAGACTACATAATCTCCGACCTTGTGGCTGATGCCCGTTTTGCCGAACGTTTCCGCGACATGGATGATTTAGATGCAGAGTCTCTTATCCTCAAAGACAATATGGGAATGGCCACAGCCATCATCGCCATCATATTCGGTGTCCCCTGCCTGACAATCATCGTGGGCCTGATTGTAATCCTCACATTTGCCTTGAAACGTAATCGCGGGCGCAATGAGTTGATAAACAATGCTATCGACCGTGGTTATCAACTCCCCGACGCATTCTATGTAGGGCAGAAAAACAACACGGCAACGGGTGCGCCGACCCGCGACTCGCGTAAATTCTACTCAGCCACCACTCTCATCGCGACAGGCCTCTCCTTGGTAATATTCGCCCTTTACGCCGATGCGTCCTTCTTTGTGCTCGCCGGAGGGATACCGCTCCTTATCGGAGTAGGGCAGCTGATAGGATATTTCTGCGTTCCCACTTCCCCCAGCCAGCCCAAGAATCCCCCCTATGGCGGAGGTCAGCCATTCTATGGCCACTACCAGAATCCCCGTCCCTGGCAACCTGCTCCCGGTCAGTGCCAGGCTCCCCGCCCGCAACCCTACACATCCTCACCGGAGGGCGCGCCCCAGTGCCCTCCGATGGCCGACGGCCAGGCTCCGGCTTCCCAGCCGATGCCTGCCCAGGAGGCGTCAGCATACCAGCCTGCGCCACAGGACGCGTCCCAGGTTTATCCTTCCGCTCCTCAGCCAACACAGGCGTCTTCCCAGACCCCTCCTCCCTACAATCCCTCCTGAGACATTCCTCACAGCATACATCAATATTAAACATAAGTTTCCGTAACCCTGATGGCAAACCGCCGACTTGAAGAAATCAAGCTCCTGGCCCTCTGTATGGCTTCCGACAACCGCGACGCGTTCTCGCGGCTGGTCGAAATCCATCAGCAGGGTCTGAGGCGGTTTCTCCTCAACCTGACCAACGGAAACGAGGCGCTGACCGACGACCTCGCCCAGGAGACGTTCCTCAAGGCGTGGCTTGCCGTCCGCTCCTTCCACGGGCTTTCAGGGTTCAAGACCTGGCTATACCGCATCGCCATCAACGAATTCTCAACCTACCGCCGTCAGGCTGCCCGATATGACTGCGTCGGAATGGACGCCGGCGATCTCGTCATAGAGGACTCCTCCTCCTCAGCCTCCACGGCTGATGCCCGGATGGATGTCGAGGCAGTGATGCGCCATCTTCCCGAGAAGGAGCGGCTGGTGACACTCCTGTTCTATATGGAAGGGCTGTCGGTAAAGGATATCATAAAGGTCACCGGGATGCCCGACGGTACAATAAAATCCCATCTCAGCCGTGCCAGAGGTCACCTTTCAAAACTTCTGACACGATGAATATGTTTCTCAATAGCCGCCAATAACCCTCTCAATCCAATGTTATATGACAATGAAACCAGAACATAATACACTGAACAACACTGGCCGCCGCGACATCGACGCCGAAATCACGGCTCTGCTTGACAAGGAGATGCCACAGGCCAATGACAATCCTTGGTTCACGCCAAGGGTGATGAACCGCCTTCCCGAGCAGTCGCGCTGGGGACGTATCTCGCTGTGGCAATGGGTATGCTACATACTTGGAGTCGCCGCCCTTATTGCCGCCGCCGTCATTTCGGGCAAATGGTTCATTCATTCCGAGTTGTCGTTGGTCACATTGATGACAGTCGCATTCACCAGCCTTATGGCGGTGACCTGCGCCGCCGTCATGATGGTCCCCTCCTTTGTCCGCATCCTGCGCGAACCCTGACATTCCTCCCGTCAGGGAAAAAGGGATGGCTAAATTCAGGGGATTGGATTTGGCCATAAGTGGGGGAATTTGTAATTTTGCGTTGTGAAAGCGCGAGATTTAAAGCGCTTACGGAATGCAAGAAAAAATAATGGAAAAGGAGATAGAGCTGGAGGGGCTGAAGGTCAGGATGGAAGTGACAGGCCAGGGCCGTCCGCTGATTCTGATGCACGGCTGGGGCTGCGACCATACAACTGTCAGGTCGATTGCTGCCACCGCTGCCCAGACCCATACCGTCTACAATATAGATTTCCCCGGTTTCGGCGGCTCCGAGGAGCCTGCCGAGGTCTGGGGTGTCGAGCGTTATACCCGTATGGTCGAGGAACTCGCCAGGAAAGAGGGGCTGGAACGCCCCGTGCTGGTTGGCCACTCATTCGGGGGGCGTGTGTCGATACTTTACGCGTCGCGCAACGATGTCGACAAGGTGGTGCTGGTCGATGCGGCCGGCATAAAACCCCGACGCTCCCTTAAATATTACCTCAAGGTTTATTCTTTCAAGGCCGGGAAACGATTCTGGGAAATTCTTCTCGGAAAGGATAAGGCTCAGGAGCGTGTCGACCGAATGAGGGCAAAACGCGGTTCGAGCGACTATGCGGGTGCTTCCCCTATGATGCGCCGCATCCTGTCGAAGGTGGTGAATGAAGACCTTACCGACCGCCTGCCGCTGATTTCCGTCCCAACATTGTTGATATGGGGAGAGAACGACACTGCGACTCCTTTGGCCGACGCAAAGAAAATGTCGCGTCTGATTCCAGATGCTGGCCTTGTGAGCTTCCCCGGATGCGGCCATTATAGCTTCCTCGACAACCCCGTGCAGTTCCGGGCTGTCCTCTCCTCTTTCCTGAAAAGCAAATCCTGACCTTCCCGGTAGGGCAGACATATTCCCAATAACAAGAAATGGCAACCGTTACACTGATACTTCTTATCGTGATTCTTGTGGCCGCCGCGGCAGACATGTATTTCGTCTACTCGCGCGACCTGATGATGCTCCAGCAGAACTCATACCGCAACGAGCGTTATCTCCGCTGGTTCAGCCAGGCTAAGGAAAGCACCTCGACAGGGCGCCTGTTCCCGATGATAGCGTTCTTCCTGATGATGCTCGGGCGTGTTCCTGAGATTCTGGTTTATCCGGTAGTCATCCTGATACTGGTCTGGCAGGCAATCTCGCTGGCCACCCGCAAATACAAGAAGCCGTTGGTCAGGACGCCCCGAGTGAACCGTATATTCATAGCCATGGTGTTCATGTCGTTGGCCTTGGTCAACCTCGGGTGGCTGTTTGCAGGATTGAAGGGTTTCGCGGCCATCATGACAGCGCTGTTATGGGTGTCCCCGTTGATTCTTCTCGGGGCGAATGTGATTCTCAGACCTGTCGAGAAGGGCATCAACAAGAAATATTATGACGAAGCCGCGTCGATTCTCGCATCGATGCCAGACCTCAAGGTAATCGGTATCACCGGCAGCTACGGAAAGACCTCCACAAAACATTACCTCCACCGAATCCTCTCGGAGCATTTCTCCACAACTATGACTCCGGGGAGCTTCAACACCACACTCGGTGTCATCCGTACAGTCCGCGAGTATCTGAAACCCTATGATGAGGTGTTCATCGTGGAGATGGGGGCCAAACAGCCCGGCGACATCAAGGAGATTGCCGACCTGGTTAATCCCGACGCGGCGATAATCACCGCTGTCGGCGAGCAGCATCTTGAGACATTCAAGACAGTAGAGAATGTCCAGAAAACCAAATTCGAGCTTGTCGACGCTCTTCCCGCCGACGGTTTCGCTGTGCTCAACAATGATTTCGAGTATGTCGCGAACCGCAAGGTAGGCAATGTGAAGGCATTCAGATATGCCGTATCCAACCCCAAGAATGCCGATTTCCGCGCAGAGGATATCCGTTACACCTCGCGAGGGACAACCTTCACCATCGTTGGCGGAGATTTGAAAGACCCCCTCGAACTGCATACGGCCCTGGTAGGGGAGTGTAACGTTTCCAATCTCCTCGGAGCTGTCATCGTCGCCTTGAAGCTCGGAGTGCCTGTGGAGAAAATCAGGTATGCCGTCTCCCAGATCGAACAGGTCGAGCACCGTCTGAGCGTGAAACGCATCCCCGGAGGCCTGACAATAATCGATGATGCCTTCAACTCCAACCCCTCCGGCTCCAGGATGGCAGTGGAGGTGCTGGGAATGATGAAGGATGAGGGGAAGCGCATAATCATCACTCCCGGGATGATTGAGCTTGGCGACCGCCAGGTGGACGCCAACCGCGAATTTGGCCGCCATATCGCCGCCAACGCCGATGTGGCCATCATCGTGGGGCATTACAACCGTGACGCAATCCTGGAAGGGATAGCCGACGGCAAGATGGATGACAAGAATGTCTACGCGGTCGACAGTTTCGCCCAGGCACAGCAGCAGCTCCATAAAATCGCACGTCCGGGAGACGTCGTCCTCTATGAGAACGACCTCCCCGACACATTCAAATAAGCAATCAAATACCCCGTAATATAGATATGAAAACCAATATCGGTGTTTTCTTCGGCGGACGTTCCACCGAACATGAGATTTCGGTGATTTCCGCCAACCAGGCTATCAACGCCATCGACAAGTCGAAATATGATGTGACCCCCGTATATGTCTCCAAGGAGGGACGCTGGTTTACCGGCGACGCCCTGCTGAACCTGCGCAACTACCGCGACATGAAGGCTATCGAGAAGATGGCCGAGGAGGTGTACATGCGTCCGGTTCACGGTGACTTCAACCTTTATTACCAGAAGCCCAAGGGGATGTTCGGCAAGAAGGATGTCGCCGCCCGGCTTGATGTGGTGATTCCTGTCTTCCACGGCGCCAATGGTGAGGACGGTACTTTCCAGGGAATCCTCCAGGCTATAGACATACCTTTTGCCGGATGTGACACCCTCTCGTCGGCCAACGGTATGGATAAAATCACGATGAAGATGATTCTTCGCGAGAATGACATCCCGGTGGTTGACTATGTGTGGTTCACCGACCGCCAGTGGTTCACCGACCGCGACAACCTCGTGAAGCGTATCGAGGAGAAAATCGGTTATCCGGTGATTGTAAAGCCCGCCAACCTCGGCTCTTCAATCGGTATCGGCTGCGCCCACAGCCGCGAGGAGCTGTTCGAGAAGGTGGATGACGCCGGCCGTTATGCTTCGCGCATCATCGTGGAGCATATGGTCGAGGAGCTTCAGGAAATCAACTGCTCGATTCTCGGTGATTGCGACGACTACCAGGCGTCGGTGCTCGAAGAGCCGATAAAGACAAAGGAAATCCTTTCATACACCGACAAGTACATGGGTGGTTCGAAAGGCACCGAGGGGATGCAGGCTTCCCAGAAGAAGATTCCCGCCGATTTGCCGGAGGATATGACCAAGGAAATCCAGCGGCTGGCAGGTGAGACATTCCGCGTGCTGTCTTGCCACGGAGTTTCTCGTGTGGATGTGATTGTAGACCGTTCCACCGGGAAGATATATGTCAACGAAATCAACACCATTCCCGGTTCGCTTTCGTTCTATCTCTGGGAGGCTACCGGTGTGTCGTTCCCCGCGCTGATGGATCGCCTGGTGTCGCTCGCTGTGAAGCGCAAGACCCGTGAGGGGCAGAAGACCACCTCCTTCTCTCAGAACATATTTGCCCTCGGAGGCGGCACTAAGGGTGGTGTGAAGGGCGCGAAAGGTGTGAAAGCCTGACAAGCTCCGGTTATTCATTATTTCTTGATTTCTTGCCGATGGAGATAATCAAGGCAAAACGATTTCTTGTCCGCTCCCTGTTTGACGGGGAGCGGATTTCTCAATTGCGCCTGGTCGACCTGACCGGTCCGACATTGATTGTGACACCTTTTGAGATGGAAACACCCGCGACGGTCTTCATTGACGCGCGGGTGATATTGTTTGACGGCGAAAAGGCCTCCCTTGGGGAGATTCCGGATTTCGACCGCCGGTTGTCGATGCTCGCCGAGGGTAAGGCGGCTGAGTCAGGATTGTGCCGTTATATGGCAGAACCGGGCCGCAGTCCTGTCGGCTCTGTCATTGCCGTGGCATATTGAAACCCACAAGAAAAATAAGGTTGCTGGGTGTTTTCACTTACGCTTGGAGGCTCCCACACGGAGCATCTCGTCGCGTTTGCGAAGTCCCTCCTGGGCTGCCGACCCTCCGGATGGTGCCGGAGCGGTTTTCGATGGAGCCACACCTTTTGGCTGCATAGCCTTGTTTCCGGCAGGTGACGGTTTCGCAGGGGGTGCGCTTGTGAGGCCGTGTTGGTTGTGGCCGGGCGTGTTGCGTTTGCCGGGCCTCGTAGAGTCAGGGATGGTGTCTTTGGCTGCCTTGGCTGCCGCGATGCTGTCAGGCGTGGAGCTGATGGTGTCTGTGGCAACATCGGTCTTCGGCTTCGGTTTCAGACCGTAGTTGAATGGCCTCTGTGAGAAATATTTCTTCGAGAGATGGTTGCGCATCCTGACAAGCGAGATGCTGTCTATCCTGACGGTCTCCTTCTCCTCCGGTCGGGCGATGATGTATCCGGCGATTCTGACGGGTGACAGGGTCGTGTCTACCCTCAGTGAGAGTTCGCCGATACCCTTGTTCTTTCCGGCGGCGAGATTGTAATATGAAGAGCCGTCGGCATATTCCACAACCATACGGGCGGTCACGGGATTCTTGGCCGTCGCCATGTTGAACCTGAGGGTGAACACGTCGTGGTTGTGCCAGTTGGAGTCTGCGGGGATTGAGAATGTGATTAAGCGCGATGCGGAGCGGCGTGAAAATTCAAATCGGCTGCTCATAGGCCAAATATCCACGGAGTCTCCGGCGACGGCTACTTTCTGGTTCGAGGCGGAAAGAAGTTCTCCCTGGCGTTCATTGAGAATCTTGATTGTCTTTTCGTAGACTTCCATATAGTCCTCGATATGGTGGCCATACCACCGGTATGAGGAGTCTACCTGCTCGGGGGTGACGCCGTGGGCGGCATAGATGCTCTGTTTGAGGAGCATCTTCGATGAGTCATCGCCAAACTCGTGGTGGTTCAGGTCGACAACCGCCTCCCCTATATGGATGTCGGCCATCAGTGAAGCCATTTCGTCGGTGTCAAGCACCATCGTGTTTTTATGGCCACACCCGGAAAGGAGCAGGGGTAATACCGCCGTAATATGGAATAGCCGCCTCATAACTCTTACTCTTTCTTGTCGTTTTGACAGTCTTTCCCGGAGGCGTTGTCTGCCGCTCCCTTGTTGAACATCGGCATTTCACGCAGGAATGGCACTTCGGAAATCTGGCCGGAGTAGAAGATGATGAGCCATATCAGCCCCACCGATATGGCTGCATCGGCGAAGTTGAAAACCGGGGAGAAGAACAGGAAGTATTCCCCGCCGACGAACGGCACCCAGGCGGGCCATGTCCAGCTTACGAGGGGGAAATAAAGCATGTCGACTACTTTCCCGTGGAGGAAAGTGCCGTAGCCTCCCTCGGGGGGGAACATCGTGGCAACATATGGGGGCATCGGATTGTCGAAGACAAGTCCGTAGAAGGCGCAGTCGATTATGTTTCCTGCGGCTCCGGCAATAATCAGCGCCAGGCAGGCGAGATAGCCTGTGCGGGCCTGCGGCTTGTTCCGGATTTTGCAGAGGTAATATATGAGGAAACCCACAGTGACGATGCGGAGCAGTGTCAGGAGCAGCTTGCTCCCTATTTCCCATCCGAAAGCCATCCCGTTGTTCTGGATGAATGCAATCTGGAACCAGGAGAAAATCTCGTGGCTCTCACCAAGGTAAAAATGGGTCTTTACCCATATCTTCAATGCCTGGTCGATAATCAGCACCGCCAGGATAATCATCAACGCCATCAGGCCGCGGTCATAAGACTGGCCGCGGCTGATGGGTTTGTCGGTTGTGTTCAGTTCTGACAAGTTAAAACAGGGGTATTTGTCGTTGGAATCCTTGTTCGGGGCCGTGGCTGGCACGGCCTCCGTTATTTCTTGGAATCGACAGAGAGTGTGGCGTGGGGCACAGCGCGGAGACGTTCCTTCGGAATCAGTTTGCCGGTCTTGCGGTCGATTCCATAGGTCTTGTTCTCAATCCGTACCAGGGCGTTCTGGAGATGGGCGATGAACTGAGCCTGCCTCTGGGCGAGCCTGCCTGCCTCCTCCTTCCCGAGGGTGGAAGCACCCTCTTCCAGCACCTTGAAGGTGGGGGAGGTGTCGGCGGTGTCGTTTCCGTCGGAGTTCATGACATCGGCGCGGAGAAGGTCGTATTCCTTGCGGGCTTTCTCGAGCTTCTCCAGGATAAGGACTTTGAATTCCTCAAGTTCCTCGTCGGTGTAACGGGTTTTCTCACACATTGCTTATCGTGTATTATGAAATAGTTGAACGTTTTACATGTCGGCTGGGCCGATTATCAGTCTAAACAGACAACATTTGTGAAATGTTCAAACGGGGCCGGAGGGTATCCCGTGAACGGGAGTACCCTCCGGTATCGGTTGTGTCAGGCTTTCTCGATTTTGACTTTCACTTCCGTTCCGTCGATGTCGAGTACCTCATCCTCTGCGGGATTGTCGACACCGGCGGCTTTCACGTCGGCGGCAAGCACCTGCGAGGCGATGTAATCCTTGAAGTCGGCGATGGCCCCCTCGGTGAGGGCGTTGGGCTCGACGGTGACGATGATGCGGTCAGTGATGTCGTAGTCGCGGCTCTTGCGGATGTTCTGGATGCGGTTGATGAGGTCGCGGGCTACACCCTCTTTGCGGAGTTCGTCGGTGATTTCAACCTCAAGCGCCACGGTGACGCTGCCCTCGTTGGCGACAAGCCATCCGGGGATGTCCTCGGAATGGATGTCAACGTCAGAGAGTTCCACCTTGATTTCCTCGCCGTCGAGGGGGAGGATTATCACCTCCTCACGTTCGAGACGGGCGATTTCCTGCTGGGTCATCGCGCCAATCAGGGCGGCCACAGCCTTCATCTTCTTGCCGAATTTCGGGCCGAGCTTCTTGAAGTCAGGCTTGATAGACTTGACAAGAACCCCTTCCTGGTCATCGACAAGTTTCAGCTCCTTGACGTTGACCTCGGAAAGAATCAGCGGGGCCATGGCTTCGAGCTGGCGGCGGCGCTCCTCAGAGTTGACGGGAATCATCAGAGACTGGAGGGGCTGGCGAACCTTGATGTTGACTTTGCGGCGCAGAGACAGGACGAGTGAAGTCACGACTTGTGCCAGGTGCATACGCTCTTCCAAGGCGTGGTCGATTACCGCCTCGTCAGCTACGGGGAAGTCGGCCAGATGCACGGATACTGCCTCTTTCCCCTCCGCAGCCTGTGAGGGCGCGGTAAGGTCGCGGTAGAGACGGTCTGCGAAGAAGGGCGCATAGGGTGCAAGGAGCCGGGCCACGGTTGTCAGGCAGGTGTGGAGGGTCTGGTATGCCGACAGCTTGTCGGTGTCGAGACCTCCGCCCCAGAAACGCTTGCGGTTGAGACGCACATACCAGTTGGAGAGGTTGTCGTTTACGAAGTCGTTGATGAGGCGTGCCGCGCGGGTCGGCTCGTAATCGTCAAGGGCTTCGGTGACATCCTTGACGAGGGTGTTGAGCAGGGAGAGAATCCAGCGGTCGATTTCCGGACGCTCGGCCAGGGGGACTTGCGGCTCTGCGCCGGTGAATCCGTCTACGTTGGCGTAAAGGGTCAGGAACGAGTAGGTGTTGTAGAGGGTTGAGAAGAGTTTGCGTGAAACCTCCTTGATGCCCTCCTCGTTGAACTTGAGGTTGTCCCAGGGGGCGGAGTTGGAAATCATATACCAGCGCACGGCGTCGCTGCCGTATGTCTCGATGGTCTTGAAGGGATCAACGGCGTTGCCGAGGCGTTTCGACATCTTGTTGCCATCCTTGTCAAGGACGAGGCCGTTTGAGATGACCGCCTTGTAGGATTTGGTGTCGAACACCATGCCGGCGATGGCGTGGAGGGTGAAGAACCATCCGCGGGTCTGGTCCACACCCTCGGCGATGAAGTCTGCGGGGAAGCAGGCACCCGACTCCACGGCCTCCTTGTTCTCGAAGGGGTAGTGGACCTGGGCGTAGGGCATCGAACCGGAGTCGAACCAGACGTCGATGAGGTCGGTCTCGCGGTGCATCGGTTTCCCTGAGGGTGACACAAGCACGATGTCGTCTACATATGGACGGTGAAGGTCGATAAGGTCGTAATTCTCCTTGGAGTAGTCGCCGGGAATGAATCCCTTGGCCTTGTATGGGTTTTCGCTCATCACTCCCGCCTCGACCGCTTTCTCGATTTCGGCGTAGAGGGTTGCGATTGAGTCTATGCAGATTTCCTCCTTGCCGTCGGCTGTGCGCCAGATGGGAAGGGGAGTACCCCAGTAACGGGAGCGCGACAGGTTCCAGTCCTGAAGGTTCTCGAGCCATTTGCCGAAACGGCCGGAGCCGGTTGCGGCAGGCTTCCAGAGGATTTCCTTGTTCAGCTCCATCAGGCGTTCGCGGCAAGCTGTGGTCTTGATGAACCAGCTGTCGAGCGGGTAGTAGAGGACAGGCTTGTCGGTGCGCCAGCAATGGGGATAGTTGTGGACATGTTTCTCAATCTTGAAGACTTTGTCGTTCTGTTTGAGCCACATGCAGATTTCGATGTCGAGGGTCTCGTCATTCTCCCCCTTGGCGGAGTCGTAGGCGTTCTTGACGAATTTGCCCTGCCATGGGGTGTAAGCCTCCACATCCACTTTCTCCTCTACGAATTTCGGGTCGAGATCCTCAATCAGGAAGAAGCGGCCTCGCAGGTCTACCATCGGGCGCACGTTGCCGTCGCGGTCGATGAGAGTCAGAGGGGGCACCCCTGCCTGACGGGAGACACGGAGGTCATCGGCGCCGAAAGTTCCGGCGATATGCACGATACCGGTACCATCCTCTGTTGTCACATAGTCGCCGGGGATTACGCGGAATGCGCCCTCTCCGGGATTCATCCAGGGGATGAGCTGCTCGTAGTGGAGGCCGACGAGGTCTTTGCCTTTGACGGTGGCAACAACCTCGAAGGGAATCAGCTTGGCGCCTTTCTCATAATCGTCGAGCCTGAGGTCGGCGGCCTTCGGGTTGAACATCGAGTTCATAAGGGCCACGGCCACAACCACTGTCTCCTTCTCTCCGCTGTATGGATTGTAGGTGCGGACAATGTTGTATTCGATTTCCGGGCCTACGGCGAGGGCGGTGTTGGAGGGGAGAGTCCAGGGGGTGGTGGTCCAGGCGAGGAAATATGGTTTGCCCCATCCCTGCATAACCTCTGTGGGGTCGGTGCAGAGGAACTGGGCCACGCAGGTGGTGTCCTTAACGTCACGGTAGCATCCGGGCTGGTTCAGCTCGTGTGAGCTGAGGCCGGTTCCGGCGGCGGGTGAATAGGGCTGGATTGTGTATCCCTTGTAGAGGTATCCCTTGTCGTAAAGCTGTTTGAGAAGCCACCAGCAGGATTCGATGTAGCTGTTGTGGTAGGTGACATAAGGATTGTCGAGGTCAACCCAATAGCCCATCGAGTTTGTGAGGGCCGACCACTCCTTGGTGTATTTCATCACCTCGCGGCGGCATGCGGCGTTGTACTCGTCCACCGAGATTTTCTTGCCGATGTCCTCCTTGGTGATGCCGAGCGACTTCTCAACCCCGAGTTCCACCGGGAGGCCGTGGGTGTCCCATCCTGCCTTGCGGTCAACGCGGAATCCTTTCATCGTCTTGTAACGGCAGAAAATGTCCTTGATGGTGCGGGCCATCACATGGTGGATGCCCGGCATGCCGTTTGCAGAGGGAGGTCCCTCGAAGAAGACGAAAGGAGTGGCTCCCTCGCGCAGCTCAAGGCTGCGGCGGAACAGGTCGTCGGCGTTCCACTGGGCGAGCACCTCCTTGTTGATACTGGAAAGGTTGAAATGGTCGTATTCGGTAAACTTCATCTTTACGATTGGTTTTGAATGGGCGATTGTCAGGAACCCTAAAGCTCCTTTTTGGAAAATTCACCCGCAAAGTTAGGATTTTTCGTTCAGATATACAAATAAAATAGAGGAGGATACCCTAACTCACGGTATCCCCCTCCTTCCTTACTTAGAGTGTGTGTCAACAAAGGCGAAAGGATATGCAAAAGTACGGTAATTTTCCCGGTTTACGCATATGTCCGGCATTAAAAAATGCAAATCAGAAAGGAACCGGGGCGTCAGACGAGGTGAGGTCTGCGCTGCCGCCCGAGAATGGGGATCCGCTTCCGTTGATCGGGTCGTCGTCGCCTCCTCCGTTCATACGCGAGGAGACCACGGTCTGGGTCGTGTGGTAATCCTCATCCCAGTTCTGGAATCGGGCGTATTGGCTGACAAACCTCATCTTTACGTCGTCGACTTTACCCGAACGGTGTTTTGCCACAATGAAGAGGGCCAGCCCGCGTATGTCATTGCCCTCGGCGTCCTCCCCGCTGTGGAGGTAATATTCCGGACGGTGGATGAAGCAGACGATGTCGGCGTCCTGCTCGATGGCTCCCGACTCGCGGAGGTCGCTCAGCTGGGGGCGTTTGGAGTTGCTGTCCGTGCCTCGGCTTTCGACCGAACGGTTGAGCTGTGACAGGGCGATTATCGGGATGTTCAGCTCTTTGGCGAGCTGTTTGAGGTTTCGGGAAATCATTGACACCTCCTGCTCGCGTGAGCCGAACTTCATACCGGAGGCGTTCATCAGCTGGAGGTAGTCGATGATGATGATTTTCACCCCATGTTCGCGAACCAGTCGCCTGGCTTTCGTGCGCAGCTCGAAAATCGACAGGGAGGGGGTGTCGTCGATAAACAGGGGGGCGTTGTAGAGGGGCTTCACGCCGGCCATCAGCTTGTCCCAGTCGTTGGGCAGGAGGCGTCCGCTCTTGATTTTCTCACCCTCCACCTCGCAGGCGTTTGAGATAAGACGGTTGACGAGCTGGAGGTTGCTCATTTCGAGTGAGAAAATCGCTGTGGGTATATTGAGGTTGACCCCCATGTTCTTCGCCATCGACAGCACGAAAGCTGTCTTACCCATCGCCGGACGTGCCGCGATGATGATGAGGTCGGAGTTCTGCCATCCCGAGGTAAGCTTGTCGAGCTCGCGGAAGCCGGTCTCAAGACCCGACAGACCCGATTCCCTGTTCGCGGCGGCTTCTATCTGTTCGAGAGCCTGCTTGATGACGGGGTCAATCTGGGTGACATCTTTTTTCACATTACGCTGCGATATCTCGAAAAGGCGTCCTTCGGCTTCCTGGAGGAGGTCATCGACATCGTTTGACTCGTCGAAAGCTTTCTCCTCGATTTGCGCGGAGAAGTTGATAAGCTCGCGGGCGAGGTATTTCTGGGCCACGATGCGCGCGTGGAACTCCACATGTGCGCCCGAGGCCACCCTCGCGGTTAGTTCGGAGATGGCTGCGGGGCCGCCTACGGCTTTCAGTTCCCCGTTGGCTCTGAGCCGCTGGGTGACGGTCAGCATGTCTATCGACTGCTGGGACGCCCCGAGCTGCTGTATCGCCTCGTAGATTTTCTGATGCCCCGGATCGTAGAAGCATTCCGGTTTCAGTATGTCGCAGACGGTTGTGTAGGCGTCTTTCTCAAGCATCAGGGCGCCCAGGACTGCCTGTTCCACCTCAAGGTCGCGCGGAGCTATTCGTCCCTCTTTTTCAAGCAACTGCTGTTGCAGCCGTTTGGCGTCGGAATAACTGTTCTTGCGTGGATATTTCGTAGGTTGTTCTGCCATGTTGATGATTGGTGTTTAGCTGGAGGTTTCAGAGGCTTTCGTAGGGGATTGAGAAGGAGTCGCCCTGCAACGGGTCTCCTGTCTGAAGCCCCTTTGACAGCCACGCCACCCGTTGCGAGGAGCGGCCGTGGTTGAAAGAGTCGGGCACTTCCCGGCCTGTCGCTTTTTTCTGGAGATAGTCGTCGCCGATTTTCGAGGCGGCCTCGATGGCGTTCTCGACATCGCCCGGTTCGAGGGAGCCGAACATCTCGTTGTCGAGATGGGCCCATACCCCGGCGTAGTAGTCGGCCTGGAGTTCAAGACGCACGCTCATACGGTTTGACTCCTTCTCTGACATCCGCTCCATAGCCCCGTGGGCCTGGTCGAGGGTGCCCAGCAGGTGTTGCACGTGATGACCCACCTCGTGGGCGATGACGTAGGCGTAGGCGAAATCACCTCCGGCTCCGATGGATGTCTCCATCTGTTTGAAGAAGTCGAGGTCGATGTAGACAGTCTCGTCGGCCGAGCAGTAGAATGGCCCGACCTGCGAGGTAGCGTTGCCGCATCCCGACTGTACAGAACCGGTGAACATAACCAGTTTAGGGCAGCGGTATTCTCCCCATCCCTGGCGGCGGAACTCGGCGGTCCAGACATCCTCTGTGCCTGCGAGCACCTTGGCCGTAAGGTCGGCGAGCCTTTCATCCTCGGCGTCGGGCTGATAGGCCGACGTCTGCTCTGTCTGCTGGCCTGCGCCCTGCCGGATGACTGTGCCGATCACATCGCCGATGTCTCCTCCGCTGAGGAGTGTGATTATGCCGGCAACGATTATGCCGACGATGCCACCGCCGATGCCGACAGCCCGGCCCGATAACCCGCGCCGGTCTGATATGTTGTCGCTTTTGCGCCGTCCGTCAAGTCTCATCTCTGTTTGTTGTTTAGGTATTACGGATTATTAGCAGACAAAGTTACATAAATTCAGACAAAATTCCGTAACTTCGTCCTCTAAATATATAAACGGTTTTTCAACACGAAATTTCTTATTACACGATAAAAATATGCGCAACGGTTTTTTCAGAGTGGCGGCCTGCGTTCCCCCCGTCAGGGTGGCGGATGTCAGGGCCAATGCCGACGCGATAATTGATATGCTCGGGCTGCTTGACCGCAAAGGGGTTGAGCTGGCTGTCTTCCCCGAACTGTGTGTGACGGGTTATACCTGTGGCGACCTTTTCCACAACGACCTGTTGCTGGAAGCGGCCGGTGATGCTGTCAGGAAAATAGCCGAGGCCACAAAGGATCTGCGGGTAAACGCCGTCATCGGTTCGCCGATGCTGTTTGACAACCGTCTCTACAACTGCGCGATAGTTGTGGGGCAAGGGATGACGAAACTTACAGTCCCGAAGACTTATCTCCCGAACTACAACGAGTTTTACGAGCGTCGCCTGTGGTCGGCCGCTCCCAGGGTCCCGGAGTCTGACGAGTCGCAGATGCCGGTGTCGGCCAACAAGCTGTTTCAGGTCAACGGGGTTAAGGTAGGCATAGAGATATGCGAGGATTTGTGGGTGCCGATTCCCCCCTCAAGCCACGCGGCCCTCGCCGGGGCCAAGGTGATAGTCAACCTTTCGGCCTCCCCCGACATAATCGGGAAGTATGGCTACCTGCGCGACCTGGTTGCCCAGCAGTCGGCGCGCTGTGTCTGCGGTTATGTATATGCAGCCGCTGGCTTCGGCGAGTCATCCACAGACCTGGTCTTCGACGGGAAGGGGATAATCGCCGAGAACGGCCGTATCCTCGCGGCCACTCCCCGCTGGCAGGACTCCCCCCAGATTGTCATAAGTGACATCGACATAGATATGATAACCCGCGACAGGCTCCACACCGGCACATTCGCCGATTGCGGAGACCGAGAGAACGCCGGCGTCTCATATCCGGTAGTGCAGCAGATCAACCTCAACCTCAGCGAACTTCTCGACCCTGACAGCAATGAGTCGCTCAGGGAGAAGCTTGACAAGATAATGGGGGCGGAAGGCTCGGAGGCCGCTGCCGAGGATGATGCTCCCGGGTTGCTCCGCGTCATCGACCCCCATCCTTTCGTGCCCTGGGATGACAATGAGATTGACCGCCGCTGCGACGAGATTATCAATATCCAGGTGGCGGGGCTGGCCCAGCGTCTGAGGGCCACGGGGTGTAAATGTCTTGTGGTCGGGATTTCCGGCGGACTCGACTCCACGCTCGCCCTGCTTGTCGCTACGCGCGCTTTCGACCGCCTCGGGCTTGACAGGAAGGGAATAATCGGCATAACAATGCCGGGATTCGGCACCACCGGCCGCACCCACTCAAATGCGCTGACCCTGATGGATGCCCTCGGGGTGACGTTCCGTGAGATTCCTATCGGCTCGGCTGTCGAGCTCCACTTCAAGGATATAGGCCACGACCCGGAGGTCAGGGATGTCACTTATGAGAACTGCCAGGCCCGTGAGCGCACTCAGATTCTGATGGATGTCGCCAATCAGGAGGGGGGGATGGTGCTTGGCACCGGCGACCTCTCGGAACTCGCGCTCGGATGGGCGACATACAACGGCGACCAGATGTCGATGTACGGGGTCAACGCTTCTGTCCCGAAGACCCTGGTCAAGTATCTGGTGAGATGGTTCGCTCTGCGCTCCGAGAATCCCGACATGGCGGAGGCTCTTGTCGACATAATCGATACTCCGGTCTCCCCTGAATTGCTTCCCCCTGACGAGTCAGGGAAGATTGCCCAGAAGACCGAAGACCTTGTCGGCCCTTATGAGCTTCACGATTTCTTCCTGTTCCACACGTTGCGTTACGGATTCCCTCCCGAAAGGGTTTTCTATCTGGCCTGCCAGGCGTTCTGGATTCAGCACCGCCGCAAGACTTACCAGGGAAAGGGAGGTATGGAGGTCGGCCGTTACGAGCCGCGCGAGATACTGAAATGGATGCGTGTCTTCTACCGCCGCTTCTTCAACCAGCAGTTCAAACGCTCCTGCATGCCTGACGGCCCCAAGGTAGGTTCGGTGTGTCTTTCTCCCCGTGGCGACTGGCGTATGCCGTCTGACGCATCCTCAGCCATCTGGCTCGCGGCTGTCGACCGCCTGGCCGACTCCCTCAATGAGGAGTAATCCCCTCTCTGTCGTTAGCCCGGAACTGAAAAATATGGGCGCGGGAAATTCCAAAGTCCGTGACTCGGTCATTCGGCTAAATATATTGACGGCGTTTAAATATAATGACGGCGTTTCCCAACCGGAAACGCCGTCATTGTTATGTTATGTCTGGGTTATGTTATGTCTGGCTGGGCCAGCGAGGTATTACCAGATGATTACCTGCTCTTCGGGTGAGAGGTAGAGCTTGTCGCCGGGCTTGATGCCGAAGGCTTTCAGGAAGGGGGTGATGTTGCGCAGGGTTACGTTGACGCGGTTTTCGGCGAGGGAGTGTACGTCACCGATGGTCAGGTTGCGCTTCTCGGCGTCGCGGCAGTTGGTTGCCCAGATGTTGGCGTAGTTGAGGTAGAAGGCCTGTTCGGGGGTGAATCCGTCGATGAGGGCGTCTTCAGACTCGATGTCTACACCTTTGGCTTTCTGTGCGTCGAGGAATGCGGTGTGGCTTACACGCAGACCGCCCTGGTCGCCGATGTTCTCGCCGAGGGTGTATGAACCGTTGGCCATCAGGCCGGGGAGGATTTCGATTTTGTCGAACTGGTCGGCCAGACCCTTGGTGAGGGTGGCGAAAGCCTGGGCGTCTTCGGGAGTCCACCAGTTGGTCATGTTGCCTTTGGCGTCGAAGTTGCATCCCTGGTCGTCGAAACCGTGGCTCATCTCGTGGCCGATCACCACGCCGATACCGCCGTAGTTCTCTGCGTCGGATGCTTCAGGATTGAAGAAGGGGGCCTGGAGGATAGCGGCGGGGAAGACGATTTCGTTGGCCAGCGGGTTGTAGTAGGCGTTGACGGTCTGAGGAGTCATGCCCCATTCTGTCTTGTCAACGGGTTTGCCCCACTTCTCGTATTCCTTTTTCTGGTGCCACATCGAGGCGTTGTGGATGTTCTGGTAGTAGGAGAGGGCGGGGTCGATTTCAAGTTCGGAGTAATCTTTCCACTTGTCGGGATAACCGATTTTGACGGTGAAACCGAGCAGTTTCTCGATGGCCTTGAGCTTGGTCTCGTCGCTCATCCAGGGGAGGTTGATGATATGCTTGCCGAGGGCCTTGCGGAGGTTGTCGACGAGCTCAAGCATCTTCTCCTTTGAGCTTTCGGGGAAGTATTGCTCCACATAGAGCTGGCCGATGGCTTCTCCCATGTAACCGTCGGCGGTGCCGAGGGCGCGCTTCCAGCGGGGGCGCATCTGCTTGACGCCGCTTTTCACCTTGCTGAACTCGAAGGAGGTCTCGGTGAACTTGTCGCTCAGGAAGGGGGCCGCCTGTGCGACATACTTCCAGAGGTAATAGTCTTTCTTCTCGCGGTCGGAGAGTGAAGCCATCAGGTTGTCGGCCTGCTTCACGGTGTTGATTTCAGTGACGATGACCTGCTCGGGAGTGGCGATGCCCATGGTCTCGATGAAGAAACGGTCCCAGTTGATGTTGGGATACATCTCCTTGAGCTGGTCGATGGAGCGGGGATTGTACATCGCGGGGATGTTGCGGCTCTCCTCGCGGGTCCAGGTGGAGTCGGCCAGCGCGGTCTCGATTTTAATCACATTCTTCATGATGCGCTCGGCGTCTTTCTTTGAGTAGCCTGCGTTGCGCATCTGGTTGACGATGAGTTTCTTGTAAGCGTCGCGGATTTTGGTGTTCTC
This sequence comes from uncultured Porphyromonadaceae bacterium, assembly GCA_947177635.1. Taxonomy (GTDB): domain Bacteria; phylum Bacteroidota; class Bacteroidia; order Bacteroidales; family Muribaculaceae; genus UBA7173. The sequence goes on from CAMWVQ010000011.1 coordinate 29,786, forward strand.
CTTGTCGTTGAGCAGGTAATAGTCGCGGTCGCCAAGGCCGAGGCTGCCGCCTGACACATACATCGCGTAGACATTCGAGTCGGCGAGGTCTTCCATCGGGCCCGCGCCGAAGAAAGGTGAGGAGTAGTTGCCGTGCATCCAGAGGAAGAGGTCTTCCATGCCTTCGGCTGGGGTGTCTTCGATTTTCTTGAGGTCGGCGAGTATGGGGGTGGCGCCTTCATTGTTGCGGCGCACCGAGTCCATACCCTGAGAGTAGAGGGTCCACACCTTGAATGCGTTGGTGCCCTTCCCGGGATTGGAGGCTCCGAGGTTCATCACGATATCCTTCACATTCTCCTCTGCCTTGTCGTTGAGGACATTGAACATGCCGTAGCGGGCATATTCATCGGTGAGGGGATGGGCTTTCATCCATCCATTGTTGACATAATGGTAGAAGTCTTCGCCCGGGGTGTAGGTCGAATCGATGAGCGCCTTGTCGACGCTGCCGAGATGCTCGGCTCCCGCGGCCATTGCTCCTGCGAGGAACAGGGCAGCGAGGGACAGTTTCATCATTTTCATACTGTATTGTATTAGGGGTGTTGAATAATCTCGATAGAAATACCGGGGGATGCAGTCGGCAAGGGAGCCGGGTTCGTGATGGCTTCCCAAAACTGATTCCCGGAGGCTTAGTTGTTGAACAGGAAGTGCATTATGTCGCCGTCCTTGACCACATATTCCTTCCCTTCGACACCCATCTTGCCGGCGTCGCGAACCGCGCTTTCCCCGCCGAGGGTGACGAAGTCTTCATATTTGATTACCTGCGCGCGTATGAAGCCTTTCTCGAAGTCGGTGTGGATCACGCCGGCACACTTGGGGGCTTTCCATCCGTCGACGAATGTCCACGCCCTCACCTCGTCGGCTCCGGCTGTGAAGAATGTCTTGAGGTTGAGCAGGGCGTAGGCCGCGCGGATGAGGCGTGACACCCCCGATTCCTCAAGCCCGATTTCCTGGAGGAACTCCTGGCGTTCCTCGAAAGTGTCGAGTTCGGCGATTTCGCTTTCGGTCTGGGCGGCCACGACCATCAGGCCTGCGCCCTCATCCTTGATTGCCTCGCGGACGGCGTCGACATACTTGTTGCCGTTCACAGCCGAGGCGTCGTCAACGTTGCAGACATACAGAACCGGCTTGTCGGTCAGCAGGAACAGTTCGCGGGCGAATTTCTTCTCGTCGGGGGTCTCCAGCACGACGCTGCGGGCCGGCTTCCCCTGGTCGAGGGCTTCCTTGAACTTGCACAGCACCTCGTATTGGAATTTGGCTGTCTTGTCGCCGCCTGTCTGGGCCTGTTTCTGGGTCTTGGCAATGCGGCTTTCTATGGTCTCGAGGTCTTTGAGCTGCAGCTCGTAGTCGATGATTTCCTTGTCGCGGACAGGGTCGACAGTGCCGTCCACATGGGTGATGTTGTCATCATCGAAGCAGCGCAGGACATGGAGGATGGCGTCTGTCTCGCGGATGTTGGCGAGGAACTTGTTGCCGAGGCCTTCACCCCGGCTGGCACCTTTGACCAGTCCGGCGATATCCACGATTTCTACGGTCGCGGGCACGATGCTGCGGGGATTGCACATCTCGACAAGCTTGTTGAGCCTGTCGTCGGGCACCGTGATTACCCCTACGTTGGGCTCAATGGTGCAAAACGGGAAATTGGCCGACTGGGCCTTTGCGTTGGAGAGGCAGTTGAAAAGTGTTGACTTACCGACATTGGGAAGTCCTACGATTCCACATTGTAGTGACATGTCTGACTGTTTTATTCTGGTCGGCGATTCCTCCGGGAATGCCTGTCTGATTTTTTTAGGTTAAAAATACTTCAAGAGGCAAAGTTACTAAAAATTTTCAAATAGAGGTCTGCTATCTCACCAAACAACCTGAAATATGCCATATTCCGCAGGGATTCCTGTCGGGAAACCGGGAGGTGCTGAAATTTTGCCGGGGGAAGTAAACAATTGGGGGGTGGATGGATGTTTTAAGATTATATAACATTTTACCATAAATCATATGAAGAAATCTATACTTCCGGTTCTGGCTATGGGCGCCGCTTTGATGCTGGCGTCGTGTGACTCGCGGCAGAAACTCTCCGAGGAATTGCAAGGTGTATGGGCCGGCACACCCGAGCAGCTTACCAACTCGGGGGCGGCCCGTGCCACCATGGTGAGGATGATGGAGTTCTCATCCACCGGTGACGCCGGTGAGGGGAATGTTACCTTGGCGGCCTACATAACGGTCGAGAATACCATGCCGGCCAATGACTCCATCGTGACGCCGCTGACAATCTCCGCCTCAGGCACGGCCACAATCACCGGTCTCTATCAGGCCAAGGATGACGATGACCTGCTGCTTAACCTCGATGCTTCATCTCTGGCGGTGAATGTCGACCCCGACGGGGTAGAGCTAAGCTATGACATATTGTCGGGCGAAAGCGGCTCACACCTGGCGGCCCTTAAGCCGGCGGCCGCTATGCTCGCCTCTCAACAAATCGAACACGCGGCGCGCAACGTCTTCTTCAATCTTTCTGAAATAGAAGACATAAAGGTAAACAACAATATGCTGAAATGCGAGATGGGCCACAAAGACCTTACCTTCAGACGCCAGTCTGCCGGAATGGCCGCCCAATGATGTCCGCTGAAATTTGGCGGCCCCGGATAGAGGCAGTTTGGTAAAAATTTCGTAACTTTGCGGTATTCTCCGGAGTCGTCTCCGGGGTGTGCCGCAAACGTGTGTCCGTGACACCGCGCGCGGTTGTGACAAGCCAACATTTTATTCGACATAAACGCATATCAAGCCTATGGCAACCAAACCGTTCCATTATCAGGAGATGTTTCCCCTCGGCCCTGACACCACCGAGTATTATCACCTGACCTCCGACTACGTCAAAGTTGAAAACTGGGGTGGCCACGAGTTCCTCGTGGTTGATCCCGAGGCGCTGACCGTGCTGAGCCGTCAGGCCACCCACGACAACGCATTCATGCTCCGTCGCGAGCACAACGAGATGGTGGCTAAGATTCTCCACGATCCCGAGGCTTCCGACAATGACAAGTTCGTTGCCCTGACGATGCTCCGCAACGCCGAGATTGCCGCCAAGGGTGAGCTCCCCTTCTGCCAGGACACCGGCACGGCCATCTGCCACGGCGAGAAAGGTCAGCGGGTTTTCACCGGCTGTGACGACGAGGAGAAAATCTCGCGCGGTGTGTATGACACATATACCCAGTGCAACCTCCGTTATTCCCAGAACGCCCCCCTCAACATGTATGACGAGGTGAACACCGGATGCAACCTGCCTGCCCAGATAGACATCCACGCCTCCGAGGGTGACGAATACAAGTTCGTGTTCGTGGCCAAGGGTGGAGGTTCGGCAAACAAGACCTATCTTTACCAGGAGACAAAGGCCATCATCAATCCCAAGACCCTGGTGCCCTTCCTGGTCGAGAAGATGAAAACGCTCGGCACCGCCGCCTGCCCCCCCTACCATATCGCGTTCGTCATCGGCGGCACTTCCGCCGAGAAGAATCTCGAGACCGTAAAGAAGGCTTCCATCAAATATTACGACAACCTCCCCACCACCGGCAACGAGTATGGCCACGCATTCCGCGATGTAGAGCTTGAGAAGGAGCTGCTGGAGGCTTCGCGCAACATCGGCCTCGGCGCCCAGTTCGGCGGAAAATATTTCGCCCACGACATCCGCGTCATCCGTCTCCCCCGCCACGGTGCTTCCTGCCCCATCGGTATGGGTGTGAGCTGCTCGGCCGACCGCAACGTAAAGGCGAAAATCAACCGTGAGGGTCTCTGGATAGAGAAACTCGACAGCAATCCCGGCGAGCTTATCCCCGAAGAGATGCGCAATCCAGAGGAGAGCAACGCCGTCAACATCGACCTCAACCGCCCGATGGCCGAGGTGCTTGCCGAACTTGACAAGTTCCCCGTCGCCACACGTCTGAACCTCAACGGCACCATCATCGTCGGCCGCGACATCGCCCACGCCAAGATAAAGGAGCGTCTCGACGCCGGAGAGCCTATGCCCCAGTATCTCAAAGACCACCCCATCTACTATGCCGGTCCCGCCAAGACCCCCAAGGGGATGGCGTCAGGCTCGTTCGGCCCGACCACTGCCGGGCGTATGGACTCATACGTAGACCAGTTCCAGAAAGCCGGCGGCTCAATGATTATGATTGCCAAGGGCAACCGTTCGCAGCAGGTTACAGACGCCTGCAAGAACAACGGCGGTTTCTATCTCGGCTCAATCGGCGGCCCCGCCGCAATCCTGGCCAAGGACTCCATCAAGAAAGTTGAGCTTCTGGAGTATCCCGAACTCGGAATGGAGGCCATCTGGAAAATCGAAGTAGAGAACTTCCCCGCCTTCATCCTTGTTGACAACAAGGGGAACGACTTCTTCAAGAAGATACAGGAAAAGTGCGCTGCCTGCCCGCTTTCCAAATAAAGACAAGATAATCTGTTTAATTTGCGCCGGGAACCTCTTCCCGGCGCAAATTTCGAATCAGAAATATACAAATCGAAATAATGGCACACAAAGCATTACTTATGATTCTCGATGGCTGGGGTATCGGCAACCATACCCACAGCGACGCCATCTACTCCACTCCCACACCTTACTGGGATTACCTCGTGAAAACCTATCCCCACTCCGAGCTGCAGGCTTCCGGCGAGAATGTCGGTTTGCCCGACGGCCAGATGGGCAACTCCGAGGTCGGCCACCTCAACATCGGTGCGGGCCGCGTGCTTTACCAGGATCTCGTGAAAATCAACAAAGCCATCAAGAGCGGCTCAATCATGGAGAACCCTGAAATCAAGAGCGCGTTCTCATACGCCAAAGAGACTGGGAAGGCCATGCATTTCATGGGGCTGACCTCTACCGGCGGTGTTCACTCTTCCTTTGAGCATATCCTCGCCCTCTGCGACATCGCCAAGGAGTATGGGCTCGAGAAGGTCTACATCCATTGCTTCATGGATGGCCGTGACACCGACCCCCGTTCAGGAAAAGGCTTCATCGAGCAGCTGTCTGAGCATTGTTCCAAGACAGGCGCGGTCATCGCCTCTATCATCGGCCGTTACTACGCCATGGACCGTGACAACCGCTGGGACCGTGTGAAAGTGGCATATGACCTCCTTATCGACGGCACCGGAAAGCAGGCCACGGATATGGTCAAGGCTATGCAGGAAAGCTACGACGAGGGTGTGACCGATGAGTTCATCAAACCCATCAACAACTCGACTGTCGACGGCACCATCAAGGAGGGTGACGCCGTGATTTTCTTCAACTACCGCAACGACCGCGCCAAGGAAATCACAATCGCCCTCACACAGCACGACATGCCTGAAGAGGGAATGAAGACCATCCCCGGCCTCCAGTATTACTGTATGACCCCCTATGACGCGTCATTCAAGGGTGTGCATATCCTCTTCCCGAAAGAGAATGTAGACAACACCATCGGCGAATACCTCGCATCTCTCGGAAAGAAGCAGCTCCACATCGCCGAGACCGAGAAATACGCCCATGTGACATTCTTCTTCAACGGTGGCCGCGAGACCCCCTTCGAAGGTGAAGACCGCATCCTGGTTCCCTCCCCGAAGGTTGCCACATACGACCTCAAGCCTGAGATGTCTGCCCCCGAGGTAGCCGACAAGCTCAGCGAGGCCATCGATTCAGAGAAGTATGACTTCATCGTGGTGAATTTCGCCAACGGCGACATGGTAGGCCATACCGGTGTGTATCCCGCCATCCAGAAGGCTGTCGGGGCTGTCGACAAATGTGTCGAGAAAGTGGTTGAGACCGCCAAGAAAAACGGTTACGAGGTAATCATCATCGCTGACCACGGCAATGCCGACCACGCGGAGAACCCCGACGGCACCCCCAACACCGCCCACTCCCTGAACCCTGTCCCCTGTGTGTATGTGACCGAAGACAAGAACGCCAAGGTAGAGAACGGTATCCTCGCCGATGTCGCTCCGACTATGCTGTACATCATGGGCATACCCCAGCCTGAGGAGATGACCGGTCACAACCTCATCCAGGGCTGAAGCAACAACTGAATCCCGGTTACATAAGAGTTTTGAGAAACCAGCGGTGAATTCCCCGTGGACGAAAGGTCTGCGGCGGTTTCCGGCTGTTTCTTGAAACTCTTGTTTAAAAAATCACATTAATCCATTATGTCAAAATCAAAAGAAGCAGGCCGTATCGACTTGCGAACCGATATCGAACACGCCAACGAGACCATACGCAATCGCCAGCTCTGTTTCCGCCTCAAGCAGACCATGCCTCTCGGAGATGAATACAACTCTCTTGTCAATGAGCTGTTCTTCGGCAAGATAGGTGAGGGGAGCTATATGATGCCTCCGTTGACAGTAGTTGGAGCAAGCCGCATATCCATCGGGAAAAATGTCTTTATTATGGACGGCATACTCCTTATGGGGTCGGGTGGAATCACGATTGAAGACAATGTGCAGTTGGCCGCGAATGTGCAGATTCTATCCAACAACCACGATTTGCGTGACCGTGAGGTCATCACCCTCGCTCCGGTCAGGATATGTCGTGGAGCGTGGATCGGTGCCGGGGCCACCATACTTCCGGGTGTCACAATCGGGGAGAACGCGGTGGTCGGAGCTGCCTCGGTGGTGACCAGGGATGTCGCTCCCAATACCATCGTGGCCGGGAATCCGGCAAAACTCCTTCGCAGTTTCGACCCTACGACCGACAATTACTTCTGATTATCCCAGAGTTGCGCTCCCCTCGGCTGCTCCATAAATATGGCTGGCGGCTCCCGCTTCAATATGGCTTTGCAGGGGGGTAGAAATAGGGATATAAAAAACATCACATCCGCAATACTCACTAATGAGTATTAGGGTGTGATTTTTGTATCCATACAGGCCGCACATTTGTGCGGAGTTATACTTAAATTTAGGTATTTTGCTGAATATCAATGGTATAACCAAAAAATTGCCGTAAATTTGTAGAGTAATTAAACGGTACACCTCGTGATTTCAGTAAGATATCCAGTCTTCTCCGCGTTGTTTTTCGCAGCACTTCCGGCAATGTTTTCCTCTGAGAAGGACAGCAATGCCGTGATGACGCTATCTGGTTCACAGGCCGACTCGCTTGATTCCATCGCCCGGGTGGACTCCATATTGCTGGCCGACTTTGACCGCCGCGAAAAGGAGATGGCCGAGATGAAAGGGAAGGAACTCGGGGAAGTGGTCGTGACGGCCCGTGAGAGCAGGGGGGTGACCACAGCTTCGGTAATCAACCGTCAGGCTATGGCCCACCTGCAGCCGTCAAGTTTCACTGACCTTGTGGAGTTGCTCCCTGGGTTTGTTTCCAAAGACCCTGATATGGGGAGCGCGAACCTGATTAACCTCCGTCAGGCTCCCCAAGCCTCTCCCGACGGCTATGACACATCTTCGTTGGGGACATCCTTCGTCATAGACGGTGTGCCCGTCAACACCACCGCCGAGATGCAGTCTACCGCCGATTCAAACCGTTCCGGGCGGCTTACAACCGGCAAGGGTGTCGACATGCGCTCAATATCCACAGATGACATCGAGAGTGTGGAAATTGTAAGGGGAATCCCCTCCGTGGAGTATGGCGACCTGACATCCGGACTTGTGAAAATCAAGCGCAAGCAGGGGGTGTCGGGACTTGAGGCCCGTTTCAAGGCCGACATGCAGAGCCAGTTATTCTATGTCGGAAAGGGTTTCAGGATGCCCGCGACGGGATGGACTGCCAATCTGTCGGCCGACTATCTCGATTCCCGCATTGACCCCCGAGACAACCGCCAGAACTTCAAGCGCGCATCTTTCTCGCTGAGAAGTAACCTGAAACGCCAGGTCAAGGGTAATGACCTGACCTGGGACACCTCCCTCAACTACACCGGCACTTTCGAGCGCGACAAGAACGACCCAGACCTGACGGTCAACAACACCGTTGACTATTACACGAATGACATAAACAGTTTCAGCTGGAACAACACCTTGGTGCTGCTGTCGCGCAAAGGGGGATTTTTCAACTCCCTCGGCCTGACAACCGGCCTCAGCTATGCCGACGAGCATCTCAGGCAGCAGAAGACCGTGGCGTCGACGCGCCTTTACCCCCTCCCTGTCTCCACCGTTCCGGGGGGCAATTATGTGGGATTCCTACCGATGCTTTATATGTCAGACTTTGATGTCTACGGCAAGCCGTTCTCGGCTTTCGCGAAATTTTCCTCACGCTTCCGCTACACTCTCGGCGATATGTCGGGCTGGCTCAAGGGTGGGGTAGAATGGAACCTCTCCAAGAATTTCGGGAAAGGTCAGGTATATGACCTGACACGTCCGCTCACGGCGGGCAACAATTCGCGTCCCCGTCCGTTCGACGACATTCCCGCCATGCAGCAACTTTCGGCGTATGTGGAGAATGAGTCGGAGATAAGACTCGGGAACCACACTCTCCATCTTCAGCTTGGTCTCCGCGAGACTCAGCTCCTGGGGCTCGACGGAAGGTATTATCTCTCCGGACGTCCCTATCTTGACCCCCGCGCCAATTTGAAGTGGACTCTTCCTTATCTGAGTGTCGCCGGAGAGCCGATGGTGTTTGAAATCGGCGGCGGCGCGGGTCTCCACACCAAGATGCCCGTTGCGGCGTATCTTTATCCCGGCCTGCTGTTCACTGACGAGGTGCAGCTCAACTACTTCCATGATAATGAGGAGTGGCGCTCCATGAATGTGATGACATTCGTCGACGACCGTGTCAACTACGACATGAAGGCCGCCCGCAACTTCAAATGGGAGGTCAGAGGGGATATTTCATATATGGGCAACAGATTGTCTGTCACCTATTTCCGCGAGAAGATGTCTGATGCGTTCAGAATGGCTACCGAGGTGCGTTACCATACTTACAACCGTTACGACACCTCCGGCTATGATCCGTCGGCCTACGGGGCTCCGACCATAGACAGGCTTCCTTACACAACCGAGACAAAAATCGCGATGGTTAGCCGCCCGACCAACTCCTCACGTGTCGACAAAGAGGGGGTGGAATTCACCTTCTCATCACGACGTCTCCCAGTCGTGCGCACGCGGGTGACAGTCAACGGTGCCTGGTTCCGGACAACATTGGCCAATTCGACCGGCCTCTGGTACAAACCGGCCATCATAGTCAACGGGAAGGAGCTGCCATACGCCGGATATTACGAAGACCCTGAAGGCTCGGTATATCAGTCGTTCAACACCAATTTCACCTTCGACACCGACATCCCGAGGCTGAAACTGAATGTGTCGCTGTCGATGCAGAATATGTGGTTCACGACCACACGGATGCTGCGCAAGGCGGGTGTGCCGACGAAATATGTCGGAGTCGACGGTGTGGAGCATATATGGAATCCGGCGGATGCTTCCGACCCTTACCTGGGTCAGCTGTTGAGAAGCTACACCCAGACGGCCTTTGACGAGAGACGCATTCCGCTGGCAACCGCGTTCAACATCAAGGCCACAAAAAAGTTATGGAACGACCGGGTGGGCATCGCCCTGTATGTCAACCGTCTGATAAGCATCACTCCCGATTATGAGCTTTACGGCGCAATACAGCGTCGTTACACCACCCCGTATTTCGGTATGGAGCTTAACCTGAAACTCTGAAACATTCCACAATCAAAATGAATATTCATACAAATACAATATCAACAATGAAAAAATTCACTTTCATTATCGCAACCCTCTCTCTTTGTGCCGGCTTCACCTCCTGCTCTGAGAAGGATGAACCGGAAGAACAGTCTAATCTCGTTACCCTGCAGAACAATTTCCCGGAAGGTATGGAATCCAACACTGTATCTTTCACGGATATGTCTGTCACATTCACGGAGCTGAACACTCGCCAGACCTACACCGCCACCGCCTCGCAGATGGCAGCGACTGTCAACATTTCACTCCCCACCGGCATCTATGATTATTCCGGTGTGGTCAGCTACTCGCAGAATCTTGAGGATGGTTCTCTCAAAGAGCTCGCCCTCAGGACTGTAGGCAACTCTGTGACTGTAACAGGGGATTGCACCCTCACCCTCGACTGGTTCCTCTCCACCCCCTCCGAAGGCTTTGTGTTCAGCGAGATATATGCCGCCGGTTCTCCCAATGCCGCCGGAACCAGCGGTCTGAAGGACACCTACATCCGTATCTACAACAACTCCGCCGAGACCCTTTATGCCGATGGTCTCGCCATCTGTGAGTCTGACTTCGTAAACGCCCGTGCCAACGACTACACCATTCTCACTCCTGAGAATGACCTCAACGTCAACTTCACCGCCGGAACCGTGTGGGTGATTCCCGGCAACGGTCAGGATGTGCCTGTCGCCCCCGGCGAATACATCACCATCGTTGACCAGGCCATCGACTGGAGCGCGCAGGTAGCCGGTGCGCTTGACCTCACCGGAGCTGACTTCGAATGGTATGACGACCACGCGATGGATACCGACAACCCCTCGGTGCCCAACCTTGAGAAGTGGTTCTGCTATTCCAACACTATCTGGATTATCTCCAACCAGTGCAACCGTTCCTACGCCCTTGTAAGAATGCCCGAAGGGATGACAGCCGAAGATTACCTCGCCCAGTACAAGGCTCCCTACCAGTATATCCATCCCGCCACCGGCAATGAGATGACCAAGCAGAACGCCTGCCGCATCCCCAACAGCTGGATTGTCGACGGTGTGAACCTCGGTAACCGTGAGACCTACGTCCACGGTGCGCTGGCTCCCTCGATTGACGCCTCATTTGCCTGCATCTCCGACAAGAACTCTGACCCGCTCCGTTTCGGAAAGGTGTTCACCCGCAAGGCTGCCACAACCACACCTGACGGCCGCGTGATTCTTCAGGATTCCGATGACTCCGCAGCCGACTTTGTTCTGAAATCAGCCCGTTGATGTCAATAAGACACATCATATATCCGGCAGTGATGACCGCTGCCCTGTCGGTGGCCCCGATAATCGGGGCTGCCGACAGGGGTGTGTCTGACTCCATACCCTCAGGCCTCGCATCCGGGGCAGTAGTCCGAGGATGGATGGAAGATGGTGTGGCGATGACATTCCGCCGGGAGGCAGTCAGCGACAATCCGGCTGCGATGTCCTCCAAATCACCCTTCTCCGCCACCCGCATCGGGCTTGAGGGAGAGATATCGGACACCGGCCACACACTCCCCGCTGAAATCGGCGAAGGGGTGATGTCTGGCAGTGTCGTGGCTGAATCTTACCGCCACCTCGGCAGCGCAACCACTGTCTGGGGTCACGCACGGTTCAATGCCGGAAAAATAAAGGATGTCGAATGGAACAACTCGGCCGACTATGAACTGGTCGGGCCGTATGTCATCGGAGACCCTGTAGGAGGTGACCTGACCGGCCGGAGCTATGATTTCGGCGGGGGATATGCCGGGATGTCCGGCCGGTGGATGTGGGGCGTCGCGGCCTCATACCGCGCCGCCATCGATTATCGCGGTCGTGACCCTCGCGACAAAATCATCGTCTCAGACCTCAACGCCTCAGCCGGAGGTGGATTCCGCCCCGGAAACTCCCCGCTGGCTGTCGGGCTCTCGGGGAGTGTCAGGGTCTACAACCAGAACGCGGCAATTGAATTCTACAACCCCGTCAATGACATCCCCACTTACGCGATGACCGGCCTGGGCACATATTACCCCCGTTTCTCAGGCAACAGCGGACGAAACACCGCATATTCCGGTGTCGGATTCGGCCTCTCGGCCTCACTATTTCCCGTGGGAAGTCGGCTCAGCCTCCCTGTCAGAGGAGGGATTGACGTCTCCCGCATACGGCTGCGCCAGTATATGCGCGATTTCAACAACCTTGAGCTGACCCATACCTCAACGACATCCGTCTCCGGGGAATACGCCATGCTTATGGGGGATGTTAACGAGGCGGCCTGCGCCCTGACTTATGGATTTGAATTACGCGGGGAATACCGCGTGAAGACAGGCACTGAAAACCTGCTCGGCTCATCTACCGGAAACAATTATCCGAAAATAGGGGAGAGGGACAACTACCGCAAGGCTCTCTTCAATGCCGGGCTCACAGTACCGCTTGAAATGCGATTTTCCGCCAATGACCGTGCCGGGGTCTCGGCGGGGGTAAGTTTCGGCTCTGTCTCGGAAAGGGTGACCGAACCGTCACGCAAGGTCTCCGCCTCAGGCATAACCCCTACAATCGGAGGGAAGTGGGGCCACCGTTTCCCCGGCGGTTCCTTCCTGACAATCCGTGCTGACTTCTCCCGCAGGTTTACCTCGGTCGGGACTGTATCCCTTTCCGCTCTGGATTCCGATACCTCATTGGGGGATGCTGTGATGCGAGACATCGCCCTTCTGACATCAGACGTGACCTCTTACGGGGTGGAGGCCCGGGTGGAAGTCCCGCTGGTGGACTCCGCGGCCGTGTATGTCAGGGTGCAGTGGAGGCGTGAAGACTTCGCGCGCCGATGCGGCTCGGCCGATTACGCCACACTCTCGGTGGGAATCCACCTTTGAAATCTGTATCATTACATATTATTCGCATTTATGGACAACGTCATATCTGTCAAAAACCTTACCCAACGCTACGGCCGGGGACGCCTGATCTACGAAGGTCTGAGCTTCGATGTCCCCCAAGGAAGCATCCTCGGACTGCTTGGAAAGAACGGCACCGGGAAAACCACCACCATCAATATCCTGATGGGATTTCTGAAACCGCAGGGTGGGGAGTGCCGAATATTCGGTGAGGATATCACCACGCTCTCCCCCGCGACACGTGCGCGCATCGCCCTGTTGCTTGAGGGCCACGTGCAGTATTCATTCATGACCATATCGCAGATAGAGAAATTCTACTCTGATTTCTATCCCCGATGGAACCGCGACGCCTATTACGGCCTGATGGATAAGCTGCATGTCTCGCCCGGGCAGAAAATCTCCTCTATGTCAAACGGCCAGCGGTCGCAGGTTGCTCTCGGTCTTATACTCGCCCAGAACGCGGACCTTCTCGTGCTCGACGACTTTTCGCTCGGACTCGACCCCGGCTACCGCCGTCTTTTCGTGGACTATCTCCGTGATTTCGTGAAGTCGGAGGGGAAGACTGTGTTCATGACCTCACACATCATACAGGACCTCGAACGTCTCGTTGACGACTGCATCATCCTCGACTACGGTAAGATTCTAACCCAGCAGCCTGTGGCCGACCTCATGCGTGACCTGAAGAAATATGAATACCGCCACGTTCAGGGTATGGCAGCCCCGGAAGGAATCGAGGGGATATTCAGCCCCTGGGAGGGCCACGGCCGGATGGAGTTCTATTCGTTTCTCGATCCGCAAAAGGCAGAAGCTCTCCTGAAAGAGGCCGGAATCCAGGCTGACGGCCTGGCTTCCTCGCCTGTTGAGTCGCTTGAAGACGCCTTCATCGGGCTTACCGGCCGTTATTGATTTACGATTTCAAAAAGAAGAGACATTTATTGTTCGCTATGACAAGAGCCATAATCACAAAGGAATTTCTAAAGACACGCAGGGCATTCTGGTGTTCGGTTGTCCTGACGCTGTTCTTCACCGTATATGCCCTGTTGGGAGTCAACCGGGTAATCGCCACCCACGGCGTGGAGCACGTCTGGCTTATAATGCTGATGAAAGACCAGACCTTCATTGACGCCGTGAAGTATGTGCCGTTGCTGTGCGGCCTTCTCGTGGGACTCTCCCAGATGGTGCCCGAGATGCAGCTCAACCGCCTGAAACTGACGCTCCATCTTCCTTGTCCCTCATTGCGCCTGCTGATGACAATGCTCGCCACCGGCTTTGCGGAGCTGAGTGTGGTGTTCATCCTTCAGTTCGCCGCGATATGGATTTTCTATGACCGGGTGATAGCGCCCGAGATGACATGGCATGTGTTGCTGACATCCCTCCCATGGTATCTCGCCGGCTACACCGCCTATTTCTTCTCGGCGGCTGTCTGTCTGGAAGGGAAATGGCGCCGCCGCATACTGCTCGCCCTTACCGGGGCCGGGGTGGTGACTTTCTATTACCTCCAGCCTGCTCCGGGCGCATACAATGGTTTCCTTCCGGTTGCCCTGATTGCCACACTTCTGCTGGCTATGCTGAGCTACGCCTCGATTGACCGGTTCAAGCAGGGCCTGATTGACTAAACGTTCGTATCTTTGCAGTAACAAAATCTATGTCGAAGTTTTCAAAAATCATACTTTTCGCCGTCGCTATCGCTGTGTTGAGCTGGTTTCTTCCCTGGCTCTATGCGTTGCTGACCCCCTCATCCTCGGGGGAACCTTTCTGCTCCCTTTCGCCGGTCAACGGCCAATGGATTGTCAGCCGTTCAGTTCCCGGCGAGAAACCTGTAATCACATTGTGTTCACCGTTTGCCACGGCTCAGGAGGTCGCCGACGGTGAGAAAATCACTGCTTCCATGCGCGACTCCCTCGCCCCGCAGCTTTACTACCGTCAGCTTGTGGCCCACGACAATCTCCCTGACACAATCGCGGGGAAGGAGACAACAGTCCACACCCTCCGCTCCAGGGAACTGTTTTTCAACGGGTCGCCGCGCGAGGTCAACAAATGCAATTCCGGTATGTGGCTGATGATGGAGTCAATGCCTCCGCGTGTCGACCTCTCTGACCCTGAGGAGGCATTCCGCTTCACCGGCGATGGAATCGAGTTTGTCAGGATTGCCGACAACACGGTCAACCATACACGCTCACGCCGGTTCACCGAGGCTATGAAGTCGCGAGGCTTCAGTTTCCCTGCTGTTGACCTGTCAGCCAATGTCACATCCAAGAAGGCATATGACGAGGGGTATATGATTATAGACTCGGAGGGGAAACTCTTCCATGTGAAGCAGCGCGGAGGCCGTCCGTTTGTGGCCGCAGTCCATCTTCCCGAGGGGGTGAAAGCCTCCAAGGCGTTCATCTGGGAGGAGTCAGACCGGTCGAAACTCGGTCTTGTGGTTGATACGGAGGGACAGCCATATGTCATCGAGGCCGAAGGACATCTCGCCAGGCCTCTTCCCCGTGAGGCCGGAACGGTCGACCCCCGAAAAGAGTCAGTGATGGCGATGGGCAGCCTGTTCAACCTCACATTCCGCTTCACCGGCCCTGAGGGGACGCGCTGGCGCGTGTTTGATGCCGACAGCCTCGAACTGATGGGCTCTCTGGATTTCCCCCGTGTGAAGCCCCTCTCTTCCGAAATCGCCCGTTACATCTTCCCGTACACCCTCGCTTTCACTTCAGCTTACGACTCGCTGGCTTATCCGCGTGTCGCCAACATCTCGCTGAAAGCGTTGCCGCTCAACCTGCTTTTGGCCATTGCGCTTCTCTTCACAGGCATCCGCCGCAAAGACCCGGCGATGAAGTGGGGCGCGCTGCTGACAGTTCCTTTCGGGGTGTTCTCATTCATCCCCTTCATCATCTTCCACGAGTAATTGACACTTAATCAAAAATCACTTCATATGAACAAGAACATCATTCTCTGGGCCATCGTAGCCCTTTTCGCCCTCGCGGCCACCGGATGCTCCGGCAAGTCATCAACCGAAACCGCCGAGGCCGAGACAATCACGGTTGACTCGATTCTCGCCAACCCCGAGTCATATGTGGGACAGACTGTAACCATCGAGGGGGTGGTCTCACACCTCTGCAAGCATGGCGGCCGCAAGGCTTTCCTGCTCGGTTCTGACGAGAACTCCATGATTCGTTGCGACGCCACCGCCGAAATGGGCAATGTGTTCCCCCAGGAAACCATCCATCAGCCCCTCCGCGTCACCGGCGTAGTGATGGAGAGCCGTCTCGACGAGAGCACAATCCGCGAGCTTGAGCAGAACCGTCAGGGACAGCTTGAGCGTATCGCCGAGCAGGAAGGTGAGGCTGAAGCCGCCAACTTCCAGAACGCGCCCACAGGCTGCGAGACCGAGCGCAAAGCTGCCGGACAGGGTGACGTGGAGACCTTTGCGGCCCAGATGGCCGACTATCGCCGCCGCATCGCCGAGCGCGACAGCCTCGAAGGGAAGCCCTATCTCTCGACCTACTACATCCAGGCTACCGCCTACGAGATTCTCCCCCGGTAAAAATCCATATACCCCTACATTGATTCCGGAGGAATCTTTACTGATATTCTCGTATGAGTATCAGAAAAGATTCCTACGGAACCTGTTTTTTATGTTTGAAACGGGGGCGGGATTTCAAATATCGCTGTAAGCCGGAAGGCTCAGCCGAGGAGATTGTTGAGGAAGACGGCGAGGATAGCCAGCGGGCAGACATAGCGCAGCAGGAATATAATCAGGCGGCGCAGGAAACGGGGGGCAGGGGAGAGCTGGTGGTCGACGGTGGCCCGGTCGACTATCCACCCGACAAATATCGAGACAAGCATCCCTCCCAGAGGCAGGAATATGTTGCTGGTCACGTAGTCGAACAAATCGAAAATCGTCATGCCGAATATCTTCACCGTCGACAATGGGCCGAAAGACAGCGCGCAGAAAATGCCGAAGAATGTGACCGTCCCGATGGTCAGGGCGAGGGCTTTGCGGCGGCTCATGTGCCAGTGTTCCACGCAGAATGCCACCCCTACTTCGCTGAGCGATATGGTGGATGTCAGCGAGGCTATCATCAGCAGCAGGAAAAAGATTGTCGACCATATCGCGCCACCGGTCATCTGGCGGAAGATGTCGGGAAGCACCTCGAAGACGAGCTGTGGGCCGGCGGCAGGCTCCATACCGAATGTGAACACCGCCGGGAAAATTATGACGCCGGCAATTATGGCCACCATCGTGTCGAGTCCGGCCATTATCGACGCGCTCCTCACAATACGGGTCTCAGCCGGGAAGTAACTGCCGTAGACGGTCAGAGTGCCCAGCCCCACCGACAGTGAGAAAAATGCCTGCCCCAGGGCCGACAGCACCGTGGAGGCGTTCATCTCCGAGAAATCGGGATGGAAGAGGAACGACAGGCCATCTTTTGCCCCCGGAAGCAGCAGGGAGTTCACGGCCATTATTATCAGCAGCAGAAACAGCAGCGGCATCATCCAGTTGGAGGCCTTCTCTATCCCTTTCTGCACGCCACGCAGCACTATCACGGCGTTTATGGCCAGCAGCACTACCGTCCAGAACACACACCGCCATCCGGCCGTGAAGTTGTTGAACTCGGCGTGGCTCTCCCTGACACCTCCCGCCGTCAGGTTTCCGGTGACTGACTGGAAGAGGTATTCAAGCGTCCAGCCGGCAACGACGGCGTAGAACGAGAGTATCAGCGTTCCGCTGGCAACGCCCAGGATGCCGGCCCAGCGCCACCATTTCCCTCCCCGGGGGGCGAGCGATGACATCGCCCCGAAGATGTTGCGGCGTGAGGAACGTCCCATCAGGAACTCCGCGCAAACCACCGGAATACCGATCAGCACTACACACAGCAGGTTGACAAGCAGGAAAGCCCCGCCTCCGTGTGCTCCCGCCTCGTAGGGGAAACGCCATATGTTGCCAAGCCCGACAGCAGATCCGACCGTGGCGGCAATGACTCCGAATCGGGTAGTGAATTTAGGCCGGTTGTCTTCTCTCATAATATTATGGTTGAAAAAGCTGAAAGATGAAAAGGATGCTTACATCCGTGAGGATGCAGTCAGACTCTTCATCTTTCATAATGTCTCAGACCGTGAAGTTGTTCTCTTCAGGCCCGTATTTATCAGCGGCTGGAGGCGGAATAGTTGGGAGCCTCCGAGGTGATGGCCACGTCGTGGGGATGGCTTTCGGCCACACCGGCGTTGGTGATGCGGGTGAACTTGGCCTTGTGGAGGGCGTCGATGTCGGCGGCTCCGCAGTATCCCATGCCGGCGCGCAGACCGCCCAGCATCTGGTAGACAACCTCATAGAGCGAACCCTTGTAGGGTACACGCGCGGCGATGCCTTCGGGCACAAGCTTCTTGGCGTCGGTCTCGTTGGCCTGGAAATAGCGGTCTTTCGAGCCTTTCTCCATGGCTTCGAGCGAGCCCATGCCGCGGTATGCCTTGTATTTTCGGCCATTGTAGATGATGGTGTCGCCGGGCGACTCCTCTACACCGGCAAGCATTCCGCCGAGCATGACGCTGCATCCTCCGGCCGCGAGGGCCTTGACGATGTCGCCGCTGTAACGGATACCGCCGTCGGCAATCAGGGGCACACCGGTGCCTTCGAGGGCCTTGGCCACATCATAGACGGCCGAAAGCTGGGGAACACCGACTCCGGCGATGATGCGGGTGGTGCAGATTGAACCCGGGCCGATTCCGACCTTCACACCGTCGGCACCATTCTCGACGAGATATTTGGCAGCTTCACCTGTGGCGATATTGCCGACAACCACATCAATCTGGGGGTATTTCTCCTTGACGGCACGGAGGACGCCAATCACGCCCTTCGAGTGGCCGTGGGCGGTGTCGATGACAATCGCGTCGACTCCGGCTGCCACGAGGGCATCCACCCGGTCCATAGAGTCGGCGGTGACGCCTACTCCGGCTGCCACGCGCAGACGGCCCAGCGAATCCTTGCAGGCGAAAGGCTTGTCTTTCGCCTTGGTGATGTCTTTATATGTGACAAGCCCTACCAGGTGGCCTTCCTTGTCGACCACGGGGAGCTTCTCGATTTTGTGTTTCTGGAGTATGTCGGCCGCTTCTTCAAGGTTGGTCGACTGGTCGGTTGTCACGAGGTTCTCTGAAGTCATCACCTCGTCGACCTTGCGGTTGAGGTCGCGTTCGAAGCGGAGGTCGCGGTTGGTGACGATACCTCTGAGCAGCCCCTTGGCGTCGACCACGGGTATGCCGCCGATATGGTATTCCTCCATCATCTTCAGGGCGTCGGCCACTGTCGAACCTTCGAGGATGGTCACAGGGTCATAGATCATTCCGTTCTCGGCCCTCTTGACGGCATGCACCTGGCGTGCCTGCTCCTCAATCGACATGTTCTTGTGGATCACACCGATGCCACCCTCGCGGGCGATGGCGATGGCCATCTTGGCCTCGGTGACGGTATCCATGGCGGCGGACACCAGAGGCACGTTCAGAACGATGTTGCGGGAAAATTTTGTCTGGAGTTTGACGCTTCGGGGAAGCACTTCGGAATAGGCGGGAATCAGCAGGACATCATCGAATGTGAGTCCGTCCATCGCTACCCTGTCTGCAATGAATGACGACATATATTAAAACCTTAAAACGTTTTTTCGTTCGTATAATATTGCCTGCAAAGGTACGGATTTTTTCTCAAAACCCATACCTCCCCGAAGCGAAAACGTCACAAAATAATGAAAAAACATCTCCGCCTACTGAAAATTCCCCCGCCTCCCGGGAGTTGGCGCGGAAAACTGTTTCAGTTCCCGACGATAATTCGTAACTTTGCGTCATGTTTAAGATAAAGCGTCTATACCTGTATATGCTGCAGAGCTATGTGCCTCTGCTGCTGATGACGTTTTTCATCTGCCTGTTCATCGTGCTGATGCAGTTCCTGTGGCGTTACATCGACGACCTTGTCGGCAAGGGGCTGACGATAGATGTCATCGGGGAGCTGTTTTTCTACGCCGCCCTGACGATGGTGCCGATGGCGTTGCCGCTGGCCATACTGCTGGCGTCGCTGATGATATTCGGCAACCTCGGCGAGAAATTCGAGCTGACGGCGATGAAAGCCTCCGGCATCTCTCTGCTGAAAGTGATGAGCCCCCTGATAGTGCTGATCTCATTCGTGGCGGTGGGTGCGTTCTTCTTCCAGAACAACGTGCTTCCGGTGGCGCAGACCAAGATGTGGACTCTTCTTTACTCGATGCGCCAGAAGTCCCCAGAGCTTGAGATTCCCGAAGGGGTCTTCTACTCCCAGATTCCCGGCTACAACTTCTATGTGGAGAGCAAGGACCGCGAGACCGGCACGCTCTACAATATGATGATTTACGACGTGTCGCGCGGATTCGACAACGCCCGGGTGATACTCGCCGACTCTGGCCATCTGAAATCGGCCGACGACAAAATCCATCTCTTCCTGCAGC
Source organism: uncultured Porphyromonadaceae bacterium (assembly GCA_947177635.1). Lineage (GTDB taxonomy): Bacteria > Bacteroidota > Bacteroidia > Bacteroidales > Muribaculaceae > UBA7173. The sequence continues at coordinate 49,793 of CAMWVQ010000011.1, forward strand.
TCCACAACGGGGAGCAGTTCGAGAACCTGCGCGAGAGCCAGGGGAATGTCAACCAGGGCAACCAGCCCTACCGCCGCGAGGAGTTCGAGCTTAAAGAGATTCTGCTGGCTTTCGACGCCAATTTCAACCGCATGGATGAGTCGGGGATGAGGAACCAGTATGTCGGCAAGAACATGCGCGAGCTGCAGGCCACCATCGATTCCGTGGGCCATCGTGTCGACTCAATCGGCAGCATCTACGCCCGTGAAATCAGCGAGATGCCTTATGTCAGGGTGTCAGGCCAGATTGAGGAGAAACATGGCGACACCATTATCAGGCGTCCCCGCCCGGCTGTGGCGATGAACGCTCCTCTCGACATCGACTCCCTTTTTTACAGGGACAACCCTACGAAGTCGCGCTCATACCTGACGATGGCCCTCAGCCGCGCCAACAACATCCGCCAGGAGTATGAGTTCAAGAGCTACGTCATGGATGAGGACCGCACGACCATACGCCGACACGGCATAGAGATGCACAAGAAGTTCACCCTCTCGTTTGCATGCCTGGTGTTTTTCTTCATCGGCGCGCCGCTTGGAGCCATCATACGCAAGGGTGGCATCGGCACACCGCTCGTGCTTTCCGTCTTCCTTTTCATATTCTATTACATCATCGACAACACCGGCTACAAGTTCGCGCGTGACGGCGTCCTCCCCGTGTGGGAAGGCATATGGCTTAGCTCCTTCGTGCTGCTCCCCCTGGGTGTCTTCCTCACCTATAAGGCGATGCGTGACTCGGCGGTGCTCAACATCGATGCCTACAAGAACTTCTTCCGCCGTCTGCGCGGCACCCAGAAGCGCGAGCTTGAGGTCAAGGAGTATGCCATGGAGGATGTCACTCCCGCCGAGGCCCTCGAACGCCTTGAGCCGCTGCTGGCCTCTTGCCACGAGCTTGCCGCGAGCTACGCCCGTATGCCGTTCTGGAAGAAATGGTGCTACCTTCTGCTGCGCCACAAGGGCTTCGACCTCCTCCAGGCCCGTATGAACGAGACCATCGACTTCATCTCCAACTCCAAGAATCCGAAAGCCATCCGGCTCATAAATCGTTATCCCTACAAGGTCAGTCCACGCAATCTCTCACTGGTCACCGAGACCACCCGCGAGCTGACTGACCTGTGTCACCAAATCCAACAACAACCGCGATGAACGCTGACAAAATCCAACTTGATTCAATCGAAGAGGCCCTCCACGATTTCAGGGAAGGCAAGATGATAATAGTGGTCGATGACGAAGACCGCGAGAATGAAGGCGATATCATCGTCGCCGCCGAGAAGATTACTCCCGAGCAGGTCAACTTTATGCTCAAGCACGCCCGAGGTGTGCTGTGCGCCCCCCTGACCATATCCCGTTGCAAGGAACTCGGCCTTGAGCCGCAGACTTCCGACAACACTTCGGTGCTCGGTACTCCTTTTACCATCACCGTCGACAAGCTCGAGGGTTGCTCAACGGGGGTGTCCATCAATGACCGCTGTGCTACCATACGTGCGTTGGCCGACCCCGCTTCGAAGCCCTCCACTTTCGGTCGTCCCGGACATATCAACCCCCTCTACGCCCAGGACGCCGGGGTGTTGCGCCGCAGTGGCCACACGGAGGCTGCCGTCGATCTCGCCCGTCTTGCGGGGCTGCAACCTGCCGCCGCACTGATGGAAATTATGAGTGACGACGGTTCTATGGCCCGTCTGCCTGAATTGCGCCGCCGTGCCGACGAGTGGGGGATGAAGCTGATTTCAATACGCGACCTTATCGCTTACCGTCTTCGCCTGGAGTCTCTTGTGGAGAAGGGTGAGGAGGTTCACCTCCCGACTGCCTACGGCGATTTCCGCCTTATTCCGTTCCGCCAGAAGAGCAACGGTCTGGAGCATATCGCCATAATAAAGGGTGATGTCAGGTCTGACGAGCCGGTGCTGGTGCGCGTCCACTCCTCCTGCGCCACCGGCGATATTTTCGGCTCGCTGCGCTGCGACTGCGGTGAGCAGCTCCATCAGGCGCTCCGTATGATTGACAAGGAGGGACGCGGAGCGGTCATATACCTCCTCCAGGAGGGGCGTGGCATAGGCCTGATGGATAAAATCAAGGCTTACAAGCTCCAGGAGCAGGGGATGGATACTGTGGATGCCAATCTGCATCTGGGCCATAAGGCTGATGAGCGTGACTATGGCGTCGGTGCGCAGATTCTCCACGAGCTCGGCATCAAGAAGATGCGCCTGATTACCAATAATCCTGTCAAGCGTGTCGGGCTGGAAGGATATGGTCTTGAGGTGGTGGAGAATGTTCCTATCGAAATCGCCCCTAATGAATATGACCGTTTCTATCTCTCTACCAAGAAGCATCGTATGGATCATACTTTGCGCAATGTAGATTAGGAGTGGATGGGGCAGAGTCGTAAATTTCATTTACGGCTCTGCCCGGTTTTGACTGTATGATTTTTGCGGGACGCGCTGCGGCGCGCCCCGCTTTTTGCTTTGTCGTTTTCCTTTTGTTTGTTCTTTTTACAGGGGCGTTTCTGTTCTTTTAGCAGAACTGTTTCTGTTCTTTTGGCTGGCCCAAAAGAACCAAAAGGCCAAGGGCGCGTGAAAATCTTAGGTCGGGGACTCGGGGGCTCCGCGCGGCGCACCGGGAACTCGCCCTCCGGGCTCAGACACCCCGGTGCTGTGCCGCGCTCCCACCCCCGTCC
>CAMWVQ010000012.1 GCA_947177635.1 uncultured Porphyromonadaceae bacterium
CAAATCCGCTTTATCCCTTTTTCAATCTGCGGGAAATCTGCGTATCTGCGGAATCTGCGTGAGTTTTTGTCCACTAAGCCGCGAGAGACTTGCGCGGAGCCCGGTTCTGCGGAATCTGTCTACAGGTTTTGCATCTCGACAAGGTGGGAGTAGTAGCCCCCCAGGGAGAGGAGTTCCTCGTGGGTGCCGCGCTCGACGATGCGTCCCTCGTGCATCACGCAGATGAGGTCGGCGTTGCGGATGGTCGAAAGGCGGTGGGCGATGACAAGGGTCGTGCGCCCCTTCATCAGCCTCTCAAGGGCCTGCTGCACAAGCTTCTCACTTTCGGAGTCGAGGGCCGAGGTGGCCTCGTCGAGGATAAGCACCGGCGGGTTCTTGAGAATCGCGCGCGCGATTGAAACCCTCTGGCGCTGGCCGCCCGAGAGACGGCAGCCCCTGTCGCCGATGTTGGTGTCATAGCCATCCTCGGTGGCCATGATGAAATCGTCGGCGTTGGCCACGCGCGCGGCGGCGCGCACCTCCTCCAGCGAGGCCCCCTCCACGCCGAATGTGATGTTGTTGAAGAATGTGTCGTTGAAAAGTATCGCCTCCTGGTTGACATTCCCCATCAGCGACCTCAGGTCGTGAACCTTCATGTCGCGTATGTCGATGCCGTCGACGGTGATGGAGCCGCGCGCCACGTCGTAGAAACGCGGCAGCAGGTCGGCCATCGTCGACTTGCCGGAACCCGACTGCCCCACCAGCGCGACCGTGGCCCCGGCGGGGATTTCGAGGGAGACGTCGTGGATTACCTCGTTGGTGCCGTAGCTGAATGTGACATCCTTGTACTTGATTTCACCCTTGAGACGCTCTATGCCGCGGGGCGACTCAGGGTCTTTTATGGGGTTGTCGGCGTTAAGTATCTTGTCGACCCTCTCCATCGACGCCAGACCTTTCTGGATGGAATACATCGCCTTAGAGAGGTCTTTGGCGGGATTGATGATGGAGTAGAAAATCACCATGTAGTAGATGAACGACGCGGCGTTCATCGACGAGACCCCGGAGAGTATCAGCGCGCCGCCGAACCAGAGGACGATGGCGATTGAGAGGGTGCCGAGAAACTCACTCATCGGGTGGGCGAGGCTCTGGCGGCGGGCGATGCGGTTGGAGAGGCGGTAGAAAACCTGGTTCTCGCGGTGGAAACGGTCACGCACCTTGCGCTCGGCGTTGAAGGCCTTGATGATGCGCAGTCCGCCCAGACACTCCTCGATGTTCGACATCAGCAGCCCCCACTGCCCCTGCTGCTCGAGCGACTGACGCTTGAGGCGCTTGCCGACACGCCCCATCACCAGTCCGGCCAACGGGAGCAGAACCAGCACGAACACCGTAAGCTGCCAGGAGATGACAATCATCATAACCAGGCAGACAATGATCATGATGGGATTCTTGAACATCATGTCGAGCGACGCCATGATGGAGTTCTCGATTTCCCCGACGTCGCCGGTCATACGGGCCATAACGTCACCCTTGCGCTCCTGGGTGAAGAAGGAGATGGGCAACACCACCATCTTGTCGAAGACATAGTTGCGGATGTCGCGCACGATGCCGTTGCGCATCGGAATCACGAAATAGGAGGCCAGGAAGGTGACCCCGGTCTTCAGGGCGGTCATCACCACCAGCAACGCCGCCAGCAGGGCGAGCGTCACCGTGGGCCCGTAATGGTTGATGGCCTCCTGGGTGTAGTAGTAGAAGTTGTTCACCGCCACATCTTTCAGCGACCCGTGGCCCAGCTCCATATAGCCGTAGGTGGCCTCCCTGACCTTGAAGAGCATCTCAAGGATAGGGATGATGACCGCGAAGGAGAACAGCGTCAGGAATGCCGACAACACATTGAAGAAGACATTCAGCGCGAGATACTTCTTGTAGGGCGGCACAAACCGCTTCAGTATGGCGAAAAACTCATTCATAATTTCTCGGGGATTTCCTCGATTAATAAAAGTTCCCGATTCGGGTTATACCCTCATCCAGACTTTTCACATTAAAATTTATCAACAAACCCAACGGTTTGTCAGCGATTTTGAGATAAGTCAGCAGCTGCTTGCTGAACAGGTCTGTGACTTCTGAGACACTTTTCAGCTCTACGATGACCTCATCCTCGACAAGAAGGTCGAGCCTAAACTCTGAGTTGAGCTTACGCCCCCTGTAATAGACCGGCAACAGAACCTGAGACTCGACTTTCAATCCCTCCTCTGCGAGCTGAATAATCATAGCCTCCTCATATATCCGTTCCAGCAAACCTGCTCCCAAGGCAGAATGAACCTTGTAAGCCGCTCCTATGATTTTATAGGTGATGCCGTTTAAGTCTATCGGATTGATTCTACGGGTTGTGGCCATATCTATAACTCAGATTATTTCAAAATATTGTAAATCAAGAATCTTACAGCTCACAGCCTTACCTGAACTTGACGGGAAAGGTCTCACAGATTACGCAGATTACACAGATTCCATCCGGATGGCTTCTGTGTAATCTGCGTAATCTGTGAGACCTTTCCTCATTATTGAGTGATGTTATTTGCGAGAGAGCGCCAACGCTTCGATGATGTTATGCGAAGCAGAGAATCAGGGCCTGGGCGGCGACCACGCGGAGGAACATCGTCAGCGGGTAGACCGTGGAGTAGGCGACAGCCGGAGCGTCGGAGGCGGTGGAGTTGTTGGCGTAGGCCAGGGCCGGGGGATCGGTGTAGCCGCCCGACATCATACCCATCAGCGTCAGGTAGTTGATTTTGAACAGCCCGCGGCCGATGCAGCCGACAATCATCAGGGGCACGAAGGTGATGATGAAGCCCCAGATGACCCACCACATACCTGTCTGGTTGAACACCGTCGAGGCAAAGTTGGCTCCCGCGCCGATGCCGACCGCCGCGAGGAACATGCAGATGCCAAGCTCGCGGAGCATCAGCGACGCCGAGGAGGAGGTGTAGGTGACAAGCTTGAACTTGTAGCCGAAGCGGCTCAGGAAGATGGCCACCACGAGGGGACCGCCCGCCAGGCCGAGCTTCATGCCGAAGCCGACATTGATGGAGCCGACGATGATACCGAAGAGGATGCCGACGAAGATGGTGATGAGGTTGGGGGTGTTGAGGCGCTTCATCGAGTTGCCGAGCTTCGAGGCCAGGCGGTCGATGTCGTTGAGGTCGCCGACAACGGTGATGCGGTCACCAATCTGCAGACGCAGGCCGGGGGTGGCCAGCAGGTCGACGCCGGCACGGTTGACGCGGGTGCAGTTGAGGTTGTAACCCTTGTGGAGGCGCAGGTCGGCAAGGCTCTTGCCGTTGTACTCGCTGCGGGTGATGACGATGCGGCGGCTCACCACAGAGGCGGGTGAAACCTCCTCCCACTGGTCGTCGCCCATCTCCACCGACGGGCCGACAACGCTCTCGAAGCTCTCGAGGTCGGTTGCCGACATCACGACATACAGCTTGTCGCCGACACGGATCTGAGTGGTCGACTTGGGGATGATTATGGTGCCGTCCTGCTGCATGAGCCTTGAGACAACAAACTCGGTATGGATAATCTGATGGAGCTGCACCAGGGTCTTGCCGTTGATGAGCTGGTTGGTGACCTCTATCGAAGCCAGGTGGGGCTTGGCGGTGGCGTCCTCGGCCTCCCTCTCCATACGCTTGATTTCGTCATCGACCTTAACACGGAAGATGAACTTAACCAGCAGCATCGATGTTATGATACCGATGACACCCAGGGGATAGGCGGCGGCGTAACCCATCGACATGCGGTTGACGGCCTCACCCACCACTTCGGGCGCACCCGACAGCGACTGCTGCGCGGCCGCCAGACCGGGGGTATTGGTCACCGCTCCCGACATCACGCCGACAAGCACCGACATGTCGGTCTGCCCGTCGATGAAGAAGATGGCAACGGTGATGGCCACATTCAGCAGGATTCCCAGCACGGCGAGCATGTTGAGCCTCACGCCCCCCTCCTTGAAGGAGGAGAAGAACGCCGGGCCTACCTGCAGACCAATGGCGAAGATGAACAGGATGAGTCCGAACTCTCGGACGAACTTCAGCACCTCGGCATCGACCGTATAGCCGAAATGCCCCATGAGGATGCCGACAAACAACACGAAGGTCACACCCAGCGAGATGCCGGCAATCTTCACCTTTCCGATAAAGATACCCGCCGCAATCACGAATGAAAGCAGCATCAGCGTCGACGCCAGGGAGGTGTTTCCGGGACAAAGGATGTCCACATCAAAAAAATCCATAGATAAAACTGAATCAAAAACAGGCAATCAGGGGTAGCTCCCCGACGCCCAATTCTAAAAAACCTTTTTTACGGCTGCAAAGTTACGCATTTTTTCGCTAACAGCACCCATACCTCCCCAAATGAATCAAGACAAAAAACGTCCCGGCCGCGATAATCGACGGCCGGGACGGCATTATTTAGCAAGAGTCAAAGAAATCAGCGGACTACCACCTTGCTCACCTTGTCGCCGACGCGGCGCAGGTAGATGCCCGGTTCGGGAGTGCCCTGGACGCGCACACCTGAGATGGTGTAGTACTCGGCGTCGCCGTCGGCCTCCATGTCGGCGGCCACATTCTCAACGCCGGAGATGGCGTTCTTTGCGTCAAGCTCGGCGGAGATGGGGGTGCTGCGGCTGTAATGGCTCAGGGCGAAACCGTCGAGGTCGGCGGGGAGGTCGGCAGCCATGGCTCCAGCCTTGCGGGGCGCCGAGCTGCCCTCCTCTTCCACTGTGAACGAGGGCTTGGTCTCATAGAGGAAGGGATAGATGGCATAGACGAGACCATTGACTGTCTTGGACTCGAGGAGCGACATGTCAGTCTTGTCGGTGTACTTGCTCAGGTAGACGGGCACGTCGACATCATCCTGAATGATCTTCGACGACCAGTCGTTTGCGCCGCTCTCGAAGTCATAGTTGCTGAAGTCGGAGTTGTCAGACATAACCAGCGGTGTCCATCCCTCAAGCACGGAGGTGTTGTAAGGTTCACGGAGCTCGTAACCGCTGTGGATGATGTGGATACGGCGCGATGTGTCGAAAGTCGGGTCGTCAAACTCAAATGAGAGGTCGCCATACACATTGTAACCGGTCGAGACGCTCATGCTGATATTGTCGAGGAGGACACCAAATACCCCGTCGTAGTCCTTGGCATACTTGGCATTGTTGATGCGGCCTTCCGGAGCGGGCATGTCGGCGTCAACCTCCACCTTTGCCTCACCTCGGCGGGAGTGGAAAGTCAGGCCGGTACCGTTGCGGCCGGAGCGGGCGATGTCGGTGTACATGGCGCGCATCTCTATGTCGTTGGATGTGGCCAGAGGCATGTAGTTGAGGTGTATGCGGCCGGGCTTGCCCTGGTAGCTGACAACCTCGTCACCATTCATCGACACGGTGTACTTGATGTCGAATCCGGCGTTGTTGATGTCAAGGCCCTTTGCGCCGCTGATGGTCAGCGTGCCCTCGCAGGTGTTGACCTTGTCCATCGGGATGTGGCCGTTGTGTGAGGCCAGCGAGAGGTGGTTATAGTGGCGGTGGAGCGACTTGGCCTGGTCTGCGCTGAGGGTCACAGGCACCACATTCGCGTCACTGACAGTCACAGAGGGGTTGGGGTCGAAGTTGACCAAGGTCATGGTGCGGCAGGTGTCATGGGTGTCGATTACTACGTAATACTGGCCGGGGGTGAGGTTGGCGCCGTCGATAGCCCAGTTATACTGGTTGTAGTTGCAATACTTCACCGAGGTGTTGGTGTCAAACTTGACACTGTTCACATCCTGGCCGGTGGCGGTCGACAGCATCACGTTCAGCTTGTAGGAGTTCGAGGGATAATCATACTGGTCATCCACACCTACGATACCGAGGTCGAATGTCGCCCAGTCGCGGGCGGTGGAGGTCATGCCTTCCGTGGCATGCGCCTTGTAATATCCGGCGTTGACCCAGGAGACCTTGAAATATGTGAGATACTGTCCGGTGATATTTACGGGGATGTAGAAGCAGCTGCCGTCAGGGTTGTTGTACTCCTTTGCATTTGCAACATCCCAGGTAAGGCCTTCGATGGCTCCTGTGCCCACGAGATATACAGAGGGGCGGCCCTTCGCGTCAAGCTCGGCGAAGTCAGACCAGCTCATGTAGGTCTGGACTGCATACTGCACATCTTGGCCGTTTATGCCACGCTTGGCGGTGGCGTAGATGAACTCGGTCCATCGGCCCTGGTTGAACTTCTCGGCATTCGAGGCGCGGAAAACCGACCATCTATTGCTCTTCTCCTGGAACGAGAACTCGACATTGTTGCCTTCAAGGCTTTCCTGATTGCTCATCCTGTAACGGTAAATCTGGTATTTCGCGCTTACCAGCTCCATCTTGTGGGCGTCGTCGCGCACCAGGCCACCGCCGATGTAGCTGTCACCGCTCATGACATTGCAATATACAGGGGTCGCGCTCTTGTTCACACCCTCATAGAGGAGGTCCTCCTTGAGGTGGAAATAGAGGTATTTGTCGCCGCTCTCAGGCTCTACCGGCGAGAGGTCGGTCTCGGGCTTGGTTGTGCCATTGGTGTAATAGCCTTTGTTGAGGAAGACGATGTCTGTGACATATTGCTTCTCGTTGTCCTTTTCGCCGTTCCAGATAAGCAGCTTCTCGGGTTTCTTGTCCCATGAGAAGTTAAGCACATAGAGGGGGAAGTATTTCCCGTCACGGTAGATGTATTTGCCGGTGGGCTGCATCTTGATGGCGTCATCTTTACCCCAGGGCTTGAATGTTGTGGCGCTTGCGCCATCACCAATCCACATATGCACATATAAGTCGGTGCCTACATTGTTGCGGTCGTAGAAGTAGATGGTGTAGTCGGTCTCGCCGGGCTGCTCGATTGCGCCGCCTGAGACAGAGAGGGTGTTGTCGGCCACATTCAGGACGAAAGTCACCGCGCCCTTGAGCCCCTCGGCGAAAGTGATGTCTCCGCCCTGGGTGGTGGTCATGTTGTAAGTCTTAGCGTTGCCGTCGTAAGCCGAGGTATTGCCCGCGCCTTTCCAGTCCCCGTCAACGTGGAGACCGACTTTGGTATCGGTCTCATCACCCTGGAAATTCAGGGTGTAGCTGTAGTTGTTCTCCTCGTTGAGGAGCTTGCCTACAAAAGTGCCTCCGTTGCGGAAGTTGGTCCACAGCTCATAGACGGTGGTGGGGACAACTTGGCCAACCTCCTCCACAGTGAGGACATTCCCTTCGACAGAGAACTTGACGGTGCCTTTGTATCCGGCAGCAATAGTGTTGTTGCCCGAGTTACCCGATATCTCCCAGGTGACAGTCTCTCCACTGAAAGCGATTTCTCCGGAATAGAATTTATTATTGGTATCAGAGATACCATACTCCTGCTGACCCTGGGTTCCGTCAAAGGTATGTGTATAAGGGAGATCGCGAAGCTGCCAGTTGTCAGTGAAAGTTCCTTTCAGCTTGTAGGTGGTTGTCACCTGGCCTCCGCCTCCAAAATTGCCATCTTTGCTTGCCTGGATTTTAGTAAAATCTTCAGAAACACGAAGATAGGGATATCCGTCAGGAGCGGTTTTGTTTCCTTTGTCTGAAGTGGATGCAATCAGAGCGTTCTCTTTTATCTGGCCATTGTCAGTCCATTTGCCCGCGTCGAAATCCAGCGAGCTTCCGTTGAAAGCACCCCAGTCGCCTTTAGCCCGCGACATTTTGAAGTCTCCGGAAACCTGGAAAGAATACCAGCCCTCGGAGAGCGCGACCTCTTTGGGATTATTGGAATCCCACCCGAAATCTGCTCCGCAGAGGTAAAGCTGCGCTTGCGCCGCAATAGCAACAATTGCCCCTACCATAAGGAGTAATACTTTTTTCATGATAGAAAAATGAATTTAGTAAGATAAGTTAAAGAAAAACAGTTAATTGTACGAGTTAAAGATATGAGAGAGCTGTTGACAGGCAGACTTGGCCTATGCCTTGCCTGATGTCACAGTTTATGAAGAGTAAGAGTTTTCGTAAGAGTCTTTATACAAAAATTATATGAAGAGTCAAAGATGAATGTAGTAACGTTGGCGGGGCGGGGTTCACCAGCCCGCGTCGGGCGTCACGGTGGTAGATTTCAGGGCGTCAGGAAAATGGTGTTCCTGTTGCAGCGGCAAAGGTAATGAAAAAATAAATGAAATTTTCACCCCCCCCTGTTAATTTTTGTTAATTCAAGCGTTTTAACATTGCCGGGGACTTCGCTACGCTTCCGGATTCCCGGCACAAGGCCCTGCAGCAACAGCGAACCGGCCAATACAGGAACCGCAGGAGCCCCCCTGCCGGAAGACGGAAGCATCCGCCATCGTGCCCGGGGTTGGCCGGGACGTTGGCGGATGCTTGTGGTTATTCGCTGTCAGCAGCTTTCATGGCTGCCTGCGTGAATCAGAGCTGGGGGCCGGCGGCTACGAGAGCCTTGCCTGCCTCGTTGTTCTCAAACTTCTTGAAGTTGTTGATGAACATCTCGGCGAGCTTGGTGGCCTTGGTGGTCCACTCGGCTGCGTCGGCGTAGGTGTCGCGGGGATCGAGGATGTTGGGGTCAACGCCGGGAAGCTCGGTGGGCACGGTGAAGTCGAAGATGGGAATCTGCTTGGTGGGGGCGGTGAGGATTGCTCCGTCGAGGATGGCGTCGATGATGCCGCGGGTGTCCTTGATGGAGATACGCTTGCCGGTACCGTTCCAGCCGGTGTTCACCAGGTAAGCCTTGGCGCCGGACTTCTCCATCTTCTTGACGAGCTCCTCAGCGTACTTGGTGGGGTGGAGGCTAAGGAAGGCTGCGCCGAAGCATGCGGAGAAGGTGGGGGTGGGCTCGGTGATGCCGCGCTCTGTGCCGGCGAGTTTCGAGGTGAAGCCCGAGAGGAAGTAGTATTTGGTCTGCTCGGGGGTCAGGATCGAAACGGGGGGCAGTACGCCGAACGCGTCGGCCGACAGGAAGATTACGTTCTTGGCGGCGGGGCCGTGGCTGCCCGGGGCGATCTTCTCGATGTGCTCGATGGGGTAGGAAACGCGGGTGTTCTCGGTGACAGACTTGTCGGCGAAGTCAATCTTGCCGTTCTCGTCAACGGTCACGTTCTCGAGGAGGGCGTTGCGGCGGATGGCCTTGTAGATGTCGGGCTCAGACTCCTTGTCGAGGTTGATTACCTTGGCGTAGCAGCCGCCTTCGTAGTTGAAGACGCCGTTGTCGTCCCAGCCGTGCTCGTCGTCACCGATGAGCAGACGCTTGGGGTCGGTCGAGAGGGTGGTCTTGCCGGTTCCGGAGAGGCCGAAGAAGATGGCGGTGTTCTCGCCGTTCATGTCGGTGTTGGCCGAGCAGTGCATGGAGGCCATGCCGCGCAGGGGGAGGTAGTAGTTCATGATGGAGAACATGCCTTTCTTCATCTCGCCGCCATACCAGGTGTTGATGATCACCTGCATCTTCTGGGTGAGGTTGAAGGCCACGCAGGTCTCGGAGTTGATGCCGAGTTCCTTCCAGTTCTCAACCTTTGCCTTGGAGGCGTTCATAACGACGAAGTCGGGGGTGAAGTTCTCCAGCTCATCCTTGGTGGGGCGCACGAACATGTTGGTCACGAAGTGGGCCTGCCATGCTACCTCCATGATGAAACGGACAGCCAGACGGGTGTCCTTGTTGGTGCCGCAGAAAGCGTCAACGACGTAGAGGGGCTTGTCAGAAAGCTCCTTGTCGGCGATGGCCTTGAGGGCGTCCCAGGTTGCGGGGGTGATGGGCTTGTTGTCGTTCTTGTATTCGTCGGTTGTCCACCAGATGGTGTTCTTGGAAACCTCATCTTCTACGAAGAACTTGTCCTTGGGGGAACGGCCGGTGTAGATACCGGTCATCACGTTGACAGCGCCGAGCTCGGTGTCCTGGCCTTTCTCGTAGCCTTCGAGGCCGGGCTTGGTCTCGTCGATGAAGAGTTCATCCCAGGAGGGGTTGTGGTAGATCTTGGGGGTTCCGGTGATACCGTACTGGGTTAAATCAATCTTGCTCATTTTGATATGTTGATAACTGTTGTTGTATATGTGTTGTCTGTGTCGTCAGCGTTCTCCCGGAGGAGGGGGGGAGGGCGGCTTTTGTCGTCGCCTTGTCATTCGGCTACAAAGTTACGCAACTTTTTTTTAATTCAAAGCGATTTAAGGAAATTTTTCCTTAATTAGGCGGTTTTCACTCGGCGAAACCGCCCTCAGGCCTACTTACAACAATCCATAGAGGCAATCGGATAGTTAAATTTAGTTAATATTCAGATGTTTTACGCTTGTTTAGCAACCACTTGCAAAAAAGTTCGTAAATTTGGCGTCGATATTTCAACTCCGCCGACGAATCTATACCATAAAGCAGAGATTTAATACCATCTACTTACTTCATAGTTTAACTTTAAATTTTTCAATCACCAACATGAAAAAAGCTTTACTCATGATGGCTGCCGCCCTGACCGCGTGGTCGGCGAGCGCACAGCTCTACGTGACCGGCGACAACGTCGAAGGACAGCCCGCCGCATGGGATCCCGCCAACACATTGGTTGTCACCTCTGCCAACGGCGAATACTCCTTCGAGGCCACCGGCGGTTTCAAGATTTCCATCGCCAACGGCACCTGGAATGACTTCAACGGAGGCGCATACCAGCTCGACGGTGCCTGGAACAAAGCCACCACCACCGCCACAGCGTCTCTCCGCCAGGGTGACGGCAACATCACCACACCCATGAGCAACGTGAAAATCAAATACACCGTAAAGGATGACATGTCGCAGATTTCCGCGACCCTTCCCGAAGGCTACTCTTTCGGCGAAGCTCCCGCTCCCGACTTCTACCTCATCGGCCAGTTCAACAACTGGACCCTCGCCGACGCCGCCTGCAAGATGACCCGCAACGGCAACGTCTACACCATCACCCCCTCCACCGCCATCGACGTGACCGACGGAGGCTGGAAAATCAACAACGGCTCCTGGGATGTTGACTTCGGCCAGGGTGAAGCCGGCATGCCCGTAGCAGGCACCATCTACAACCTCGCATCCGGGGGTGCCGACCTGACCACCCCCGTGGCAGCCGGAACCACCATCACCTTCACATACAACGAAGGCGGCGTGTCGACCCTCCTCATCGGCGGCGGCGACACCCCCACCCCTCCCGTTGAAAGCCCCGCTCAGCTCTACATTGTAGGTTCGCTCGCAACCAGCATGTGGGAACCCGCAACCGCCATCCTGATGACCAAGAACGACAACGTCTTCACCGCCACCGACGTTGAGCTCGTAGGCGAGGCAAACTTCAGCTTCCTCACCGCCCAGTCATGGGACGAGCCCCGCTACGGCGGTCTCGTTGACAACGAGGATGTAACCTTCGACGGCGATGTTGCCACTGTTGCCATCGTTTCCGGCGCGAACGCTATCAAGGCTGTCCCCGGCAAATACAACATGACCCTGACTTTCGGCGCCGAGGGCAACACCCTGAAGCTCGAGAAGGCCGGCGAAATCGCAGTTGTCGAAGACCTCGTGATGACCGGAGCCTTCAATGACTGGGCCAAGAATGACCCCGCATACCTGATGACCAAGTCGGGCAACACCTACACCCTCTCCGTCGCCACCCTTGAGGCCGGCGAGTTCAAAATCAAGACCGCAGAAGACAACTGGAACACCAGCTGGGGCGCAGAAGGCCCCGAGGGTGACGAGACCGCACCCGCTGTGGATGTCGTTCCCGGCGTGGCAATGAACGCCTGGGCCGGCTCATTCAACAACTTCAAGCTCACCCAGACCCTCAACAACGCTCTGGTTACTTTTGTGAAGAGCGATGATCCCTCCGTGGCATCCACCCTCACCATCTCCGGCACCTCTGCCATCGAGGCCGTAGAGGCCGTTGCCGCCGAGGCTCCCGCCGAGTACTTCAACCTCCAGGGCATCCGCGTTCTCGCTCCCGAGGCCGGCCAGCTCTACATCGTAAACCGCGCAGGCAAGGTTTCCAAGGAAATCGCCCGCTAATCCGATAAACAACAACGTCAACACCGCCCGTCGCGCCAAGTGCGCCGACGGGCGGTGTCGTTTTTACTCCCGGGGGAACCATGCCCTCGCCGGGATTCAGCTACCGGCGGACAACAGCCGTTGACTCAATAACCTGAGAAGAGGGCTCCCACTCCCAACAGGCGGTCGTAGCGGTCGCCCGGGGCGCGGTAATAGACATAGACGAGATACTCGTTCACGGTCTGGTAACGGTCACCCTCGACAGGCGCAGTAAGGCCGCGTGTGGCGCCGTCGGGAACGACGAGATACTGATAGTTGTATGCGCCCTGTTTCAGCGGCAGGAGCTTCTCGTAACGCCCCGTGGAGGGGTTGTACTCCATGCGCGAGGTGGAGTCGAAGCGGCGCAGCACAAAGTCGCCGTCGAGGTAGACCTCGGCGTCGGGAACACGCAGCATGTCGAGCGAGAATAAAGTCAGGGCATAGTCGGCCTCGGTGTCGGAATTGTCAGAGTTGTATTCGCGCACCAGGTAACGGCCGTGCTGGGTGCTGTCATACTGGTATTCTCGGTGGGCGCGCGGCTTGTCGAGGTTGAGGATATGGTGATACCAGGGGGCATGGTACTCTATATGGTCGACCCCCATTCCGGGATAGAGGTTGTTGACCGTCTCCATACGCCGGTACTCGTTTCCGGCGGGGAAAATCAGCGCGGGAAGGTGCTCGTAGATGGCTCGCGAGCCCATCAGGCGTGAGGGGTGGGAAAGCACCACGGCGTTGTCCTGCCGGCCGTTCTGGGTGACCACCACACGCAGGTCGGTGTTGACGTCGCGGATACGGGTGTTGCGGGTGTCGATGTCGAGCGAGAGCTGCTGATGGGCGTCGTTGTAGTCGATGTCGGTGCGGGATGTCACCGTGCCGCCGACCGACACCGCCCCCTCCTGGACCATGAAGCGCACCTGCAGCAATATCTCCCCGGGGGCATCCTCGGGATAGACCTGGAGCAGGTAGTTGCCCGAGATGTTGAACTCGAAGTCGCGGTTGGGCAGATAGATGTCGTAATGTATGTAATGGGCGGTCGTGGCCCTTGAAAACGCGTAATCCTCGATGTCGGCATAGTTGAAGCCGTCGAAGACCTCGGTGTCGACAAGTTGCCCGGGAGTCCAGTCGGCGTTGCAGTGGTGGATGGAATAGCGGAGGTAGAGCCGCTCCTCCCCCATCACGTCGAATCCGATCGCGAGGCGGCTGTCGCTGCCGAGGGTCAGCACCGGTGGGGCGAGGATGTTTCCCTCGGGATGAACCGTGAGAGACCGTATGCCGGGATTGAAGATAGCCGTCGAGGTGTCGTCGGCCCGGCGCGCCATGCCGGAAAGCGATGACAGCAGCAGAAGCAGGGGGAGAATGAGGTGTTTCACTGTGATGGGGAATTGAGGGAATTGTAATCAGTATTCGGGCCTGCGCCTTCAGGCGTCGCCGGTGGAGGGAGCCGTTTAGCGGGCCGCCCACTGCGCGTCACGCGGTCACCAGAGGATGGGTGTCTCGCCGTGGGAGGCGAGGTAGGCGTTTGCGCGGGAGAAATGGTGGTTGCCGAAGAATCCCCGGTGGGCCGAGAGGGGGGAAGGATGGGGGGAGGTCAGCACGAGATGGCGCGACTGGTCGATGAGGGCCGACTTGCGTATGGCGTAGCTCCCCCAGAGGATGAACACGAGATGGTCGCGGTCACGCGAGAGGCGGGCAATCACCTGGTCGGTGAACTGTTCCCACCCTTGTCCCTGGTGGGAACCGGCCCGGTTGGCCTCCACGGTGAGGGTGGCGTTGAGCAGCAGCACTCCCTGGGTGGCCCAGCGCGAGAGGTCGCCGTCGGCGGGGAATGCCGCGCCTGTGTCGTCTCGCACCTCCTTGAAGATGTTGACCAGCGAGGGTGGCATCCTCATTCCGGGGTTGACCGAGAAGCACAGCCCGTTGGCCTGGCCGGGGCCGTGGTACGGGTCCTGGCCGAGTATCACCACCTTGACCTTGTCGAAGGGGCAGGCGTCGAAGGCCGCGAAGATTTTCCCGGCGGGGGGATAGACCTCGCGTGACTCATACTGCGAGCGCGCGAACTCGGCTGTCCGGCGGAATTCGGGGGTGTCGAAGATGTCGGAAAGCTCGGCTTTCCAGCTGGAGTCGATTCTTACATTCATCCGATATTCAAATCTTGAGGGATTGAAAGAGTTGGGAGAGTTGGGAGAGATGGGTAGAGATGGGTAGAGAGGAAAGGAAAGAGGGGATGGATAAGGAGGAAAGAAAGACAGGCCCGCTCGCGCGGGGCGGGCAGGCCTGTCTGTGGGTTATAATCTCGCGGGATTATTCAGCCGAATAATTTCCGATGATTATTTTTCCATGATGGTCACGCAACGGTCGAGGGTGAGGCACTTGTCGCCAAGGTCAACACGGTTGCCGTTGTTGGTGGTAGCCTCGAGCTGGCTTTCAGCCACGCCGTAGCGGAGGAGCTGGTTCTTGACGCCGTTCACACGGTTGTGACGCAGACGAACGTTGATCTTGTCGTTGCCGGTGTAGTTGTCGGCCCAGCCGGTGAGGACGTAGGTCTTCTTGGTGTCCTTCATAACGTTTGCAACAGACTGGAGAACCTTGCGGTCAACAGAAGTCAGGGTGTAAACGTCGCAGGGGTAGTAGATGGTAGCGAGGGGAGCTTCGGGCACCTTCTCTACGACCTTCTCAACGGGACGGTTGAGGCAGGCGCGGAGCTGGTTCTCGAGGTCGGCGATCTTGGCGTCAGCCTCGGCCAGACGTGCGCGGTACTCGTCGCAGTTCTCTGCGGGAGGACAAACGGGAACGATGGGTGCGCTCCAGTCGGTCTTGTTGAACTTGTAGGTGGCGGTCAGGAGGGCTTCGCCGATCACCTGGGTCTTGCCCCAGGAGTCAGAGTGGTTGGAAACGGCGGTAGCGCGGAGGTCGAGACCGAGGGCGAAGTTCTTGGTGAGGTTGAACTCCTGGGTGAGACCGGCGCGGATGGTGATCACGCGGTCGTGGCAGTTATGCCAGGTAGCCTTGGTCTGGCCTTCCTCGGCATACTTGGTGAGGGTCCAGTAGAGACCGCCTCCGGCGTAAACGTAAGCGTTGTAAACGCGGCCGGGACGGTAGCCACACCACCAGTTGGTGAGGTTCAGCATCACGTCGAAGACCGGACCGAAGTAGTTCTGCTTGGTCTTGAAGTACTGGCCGTCATAGATGTGCTCATCGGGACGGGCACCGATGGATACCTCGTTGTCGAGCTTTGAAAGACCTTTCACAGAGAGGAAGTCAGCACCACCGCGGATACCGAGCAGGGGGGAGAACCACTTGCCGACATAGAGGGAGGCGGTGGGAGCGAAACGGTCGCCGAAGGGACGGTGGCTGTCATCGTCGGTGAAGCCAACGGAGACACCGCCTTCACCCTGGATGAACCAGTTGTCAGAGAACTTGTTGAAGAGGTAGCCCTGGGCGGGATCTTCAACGTAAGTTACTTCCTGAGCGTTCTGAGCAACTGCGGTTCCTGCGAGCATAGCGCAACCGAGTGCTAAAAGGTAACTCTTTTTCATAGATAAGTAAAACGTTGTGTATTTGATATTTGAACTTTCTTTCGGTTTTAAAGCAAAGCTTAACAAAACGCCACCGGACGGTCATTCCGCCCAGCTGGCTTTCACGAAATTTGCCGCTAAGTTACGGATTTTTTTCGATTCTTTCACAAAATAAACAACAAACTGCGAAAAAAAGTTGAAAAAATATCATAAACGGGCAAATGAGTGCCGCCGCGACCTCCTTGACGGGAGATGTCGCGGCGGCTGTATTCACGGGAGCAATCAGATACGGCCTATGAACTTGAGCACCTGCTCGGTGATGTTCTCGGGGGTGAATCCGAATTTCTCGTCAAGCACTTTGTAGGGGGCGGAGGCTCCGAAGCGGTTGAGGCCGTAGACCATTCCGTTGGGGCCGACAACGCCGCGGAGGGTGGAGGGCAACCCGGCTGTCAGGCCGAAGACCGGAACCCCGGCGGGAATCACGCTGCGGCGGTATTCCTCATCCTGGCTCTCGAAGAGGCCGACCGAGGGCACGGAGACCACGCGACAGGGCACTTCTCCGGCGATAAGCTGCAGGGCGACTTCGCAGAGGAGCGAGACCTCGGAGCCGTTGCCGACCAGCACGACCTTGGGATGGGGGGTGTCCATCACCACATAACCACCCTGGCGCGCGCCCTGGGCCTCCTCATATCGGTTGCCGGTGGCGGCGGGGAGGTCTTTCACATCCTGGCGGGTGAGGATGAGGGCCGTCGGGGTCTTGTCGTTCTCCATGGCCATCTGCCAGGCGACAGTTGTCTCGACGGCGTCGGCCGGACGGAGCACGAGCATCGAGGGGCGTCCCGAGAGGTTGTGAAGCTCCTCCATCAGGCGAATCTGGGCTTCCTGCTCGATAGGCTGGTGGGTGGGGCCGTCCTCGCCGACACGGAACGCGTCGTGGCTCCACACATATTTAACAGGGAGTTCCATAAGGGCAGCCATGCGGATTGCCGGCTTCATGTAGTCTGAGAAGACGAAGAATGTGCCGCAGGCGGCGATGAGTCCGCCGTGGAGGACGATACCGTTCATGACAGAGGCCATCGTCAGCTCGGCCACACCTGCCTGGAGGAAGGCTCCGGAGAAGTCGCCGTTGATGAGCTGGTGGGTCTTCTTGAGGAAGCCGTCGGTCTTGTCGGAGTTGGCAAGGTCGGCTGAGGAGACAATCATGTTCTTCACCTTCTCGGCCAGCACGCCCAGGACGGCCGCCGACGCGTTGCGTGTGGCGATGCCGGCTTTCTGCACTATGGCGGCGTAGTCGATTTCGGGAAGCTTGCCGTTTATGAAGTTGTCGAGTTCCTCGGCGAGGGCGGGATTCGCCTTGGCCCATTCGGCCTCCTCGGCGTGACGTTTGGCCACGATGGCGCGAAGCTCCTCGTTGCGGTCGTCATAGAGTTTCTGCACGTCGGCGGGAATCTTCCAGGGGTCGGCGGGGTCTGCCCCGAGGTTCTCGATGGTCTTCGCGAAGTCGGCGCCCGACTTGCTGAGGGGCTGTCCGTGGGTGGAGCACTGCCCTTCGAAGCACTGGCCGTCGGCGGTGACGGCTCCCTTGCCCATCACGGTGTTGCCGATGATGATGGTCGGGCGCTTCTGCTCGGCCTGGGCCTTTGTGATGGCGTCGGCGATGGCGTCGGCGTCTGTGCCGTCCACCTCAAGGACGTTCCAGTTCCAGGAACGGTATTTGGCTGCCACATCCTCGTCGTCCACGGCGTCGACCATCGTTGACAGCTGCACACGGTTGCTGTCATAGAACATGATCAGGTTGTGGAGGCCGAGGTATCCGGCGATGCGGCCTGCTCCCTGGGAGATTTCCTCCTGGATGCCGCCGTCGGAGATGAAGGCGTATGTCTTATGGGCGACCACATCGCCGAAACGGGCCTGGAGGAAGCGTTCGCCGATAGCACAGCCCACAGCCATGGTGTGACCCTGGCCCAGGGGGCCGGAGGTGTTCTCTATTCCACGGTGGGGGTCAAGCTCGGGGTGACCCGGGCAGACACTGCCCCACTGGCGCAGCTGCTGAAGCTCTTCGACAGTGAATTTACCCGTCAGGGCCAACACCGCGTAGAGCATCGGCGACATATGACCCGGATCGAGGAAGAAACGGTCGCGGGCAATCCACTCGGGATCGTCGGGATCGGTCACAAGGAACCGGGAATAAAGCACGTTGACAAAGTCGGCACCGCCCATGGCACCGCCGGGATGGCCCGACTTTGCTTTCTCTACCATAGAAGCCGACAGCACCCTGATGGTGTCTGCCGCGCGGTCGATAATGGTCTTGTCCATAAAAAGTGTTTATTGGTAAGGTATTCCACGCGTGAAACGCAAAACCGGGGCCCGTGGTTCACGCGCGGAATATGGATTTGGTCAGAATCAGAGGGCGTTCTTTATCTCGGACTCCTCGTCGACTGGGATGTCGGTGTTGACATTCTTCGAACCGACGAGGCCGTAGAAGAGGAGGTAGCCCAGACAGCCGGCAATCAGCCAGTAGGAGGCCATGTAACCGGCGCTCTTGGCGATCATCTGCTGGAGCAGGGGTATGATACCGCCGCCGACCACCATCATCATGAAGATGCCGGAAGCCTGGGCGGTGTACTTGCCGAGACCCTCGACAGCGAGGTTGAAGATGCCGCCCCACATCACGGAGGTGCAGAGACCGCAGACAATCAGCAGGTAGGCGCTGACAGGCACACGGGCGGTAATCACCGCGCCGGTCTCGGCGTCAACCGAGCTGTAGATGAAGTCGGGCACGGGGAGGGTGACGGAGGAGGGAACCAGAATAGCGCCGATCACGAGCAGGAGGGCCGTAGAGGAAACGACGATGAGCTGGGTCTTGGAGGAGACCACGCCCGAGATGACGGAGGAGAGCATACGTCCGCAGAGCATGAGCAGCCAGTAGATGGCCACGATGGTGCCGGCGATGGCAGAGGCGGCGCCAACGACGCCTGCGCCGTTGGCGCCCTGGTCTGAGAGGTAGAAGTTGAGGGTGCCGGGGATGCCTACCTCGATACCCACGTAGATGAAGATGCCTATCACGCCGAGCACGGTGTGGCGGAAGTTCCAGGGGGAATGGGTGTATTTGGGCTGCACTTTCTTGCCGCTGGTCTTGTTGGGCTCGGGAATGGAGACGAATGAGATGACGATGAATGAGGCCACGAACACGCCGATGGCAATCCAGAGGAGCGGCTCGACGGTAGACATGTTGGTCGACTTCGACAGCTCACCGACCAGCACACCCACGAAGAGGGGGGTCAGGGTGCCGGTGAGGGAGTTGAAGGAGGTGCCCACCTGCAGGAGCTGGTTGCCTTTGCGGCCACCGCCACCCAGGAGGTTGAGCATCGGGTTCACGACGGTGTTGAGCATGCAGACACAGAAACCGCAGATGAACGCGCCCAGGAGGTAGACGGCGAAGTTGAAGTCCATCCCGCCGAGCTGCAGGCTGGAAATCCACTGCACGAGCAGACCGGCGACACCGACGGCCATCGCCCAGAGGGCTGTTTTCTTGTAACCGATTTTCTGGAGGAGCTTTCCTGCGGGTATGCCCATGAACAGGTAAGCGAGGAAGTTCATCATGTTACCCATCATACCGAGGACGGAGTTACCCTCGTACTGGTATCCCCATATCGTGCCGATGGGGGCGGCAAGGTTTGTCACGAACGAAATCATCGCGAAGAGGAAACACATCGCGATAATGGCTATCAGGCGTCCGTTTCCTGATGTCTTTGAGGCGGTTGTGGAATTTGCCATTGTTCAGTTTTTAGGTGTTAAGGTTGGTAAGAAGGTTGATTTGATTATTCTGTTAAGTCTTGAACGGCCCGGAACGGGTGAGACGCATTCCTGACCGGCAGCCTCCGGGAAGTCATCACCCGGGGCTATTTCCCCGCAAAATTACGAAAAAATCCCCACGCGTCAATACTCCCTGGGGCCGAAAATGGCTGAGCCGACCCTCACCAGGGTAGAGCCGCAGCTGACTGCCAGGGGGTAATCGTCGCTCATCCCCATCGAGACGGTGGAGAATCCGCGCAGGTCGGGACACATGGCAAGTATGCGGTCGTAGACATCGCGGATGGCCCGGAAATCGGCCTCGACGCGGTCGCGGTCGTCGGTGTTCGACGCCATTCCCATCACGCCGCATATGTGGACGGCCTGAAGGCTCTCGAACCCGCGTTCCCCGAACCATCCGAGAAGTTCCTCGGGGGTGAAGCCGAATTTTGTCTCTTCACGGGCCACATGCAGCTGCATCAGCACATTCTGCACCACTCCCTGACGGGCGGCTTCCCGGTCGATTTCCTCAAGCAGACGGAGGGAGTCGACACTCTCTATCAGGGCCGGGCGCAGGCGGAGCAGCTGCCTTACCTTGTTGGTCTGGAGATGGCCGATGAAATGCCAGCAGTAATCCTCGGCGCCGAGGGCCTCGACTTTGGCGGCGAGTTCCTGCACCCGACTCTCGCCGAAAAGCCTCTGGCCTGCCTCGCGGGCCTCGCGCAGGGCCTCCACGGGATGGAACTTGGAGACAGCGACAAGCCCGACCCCGTCAGGCAAAGACTGCCTGACAGACCCGAGCCGCGACTGTATGGATGTCAAGGGTGACATGTCTGTTTATTCGGCTGAAGACTCGGCGGGTTTGCCTGAGAGGTCGGCGCCGTAGACGTCAAGATAAGCGGTTTCGGAGATTGACACGATGTCGAAGTCGGCCATGGTGCCTTTCATCCCCTCCATGAAGTTGTCAAACGCGTGCTTGAAGTTGTTTCCGGCCACGAGTATCAGCGATACCGACTTCTTCTCGGCGGCGGTCTTCTCGTCGATTGTGATGAAAGCCACCTTCACGAGATACCATTTGTCGGCGGAGTCGTCGCGGAAAATCTCGGCGATTTTGGTGCTCTTGGCTGACGACACCACGAAATCACCCGAGATGAAGGGGGCCTGCTCCTTGGTGATGCGGGCCACAGCTTCGGTGATGGAGAGGGAGTCGGCCAGGAAGACGTCGGTGACCTTTTTCACCGCCCCGTTCTCCTGGAGTTTGTCGTAGCGTACCTTGCATTCAAACCAGCTTGCCATATTCTTTGTTAAATTATTGAGTTAATCGGTAGAAATTGTTAAATTTGCCGTCTGATACCATTCCACTGTGAATGATGTCTTCGGAAACGACTACAAAGTTACTCCGAATTTTCAACCCGTGCAACATTAAAACAAGATAAAATAATGGCCGCACCCAGACATGGCACTCCCCTGGCCCGCCCCCCGCGCGGATTCCTGCGCAGGGTCGTCGACCTCTACGCCGGTGGATTCCGCGAGATGACCGTCGGACGGAAGCTCTGGGCGATAATCCTGATAAAGCTCGCCATCATGTTCCTGGTGTTCAAGCTTTTCTTCTTCCCCGACCCGCTCGCGCGGGATTATGACAACGACCGCGACCGCGCCAGGGCCGTAAGAAACTCCCTCACCGACCTCAACCGCGTCCACCCGTCTGAAAACCCGTCAAAAGACAACGACTAATACCTAAAATATTACCCGATGAATGATCTGCTAAGCACTGTCGACTGGTCAAGGGGCCAGTTCGCCCTCACGGCCATGGTCCACTGGCTGTTCGTCCCCCTGACAATCGGCCTGTCGCTGATTGTGGCGATAATGGAAAGCATCTATCTCAAGACCAAGGCCGAGAGATGGAAGAGGCTTACCAAGTTCTGGATGCTGCTGTTCGGCATCAACTTCGCCTGCGGCGTGGCCACAGGCATAATCCTCGAGTTCGAGTTCGGCACCAACTGGTCAAACTACTCCTGGTTCGTGGGCGACATCTTCGGCGCGCCGCTGGCCATCGAAGGCATCGCCGCCTTCTTCCTTGAATCGACCTTCATAGCCGTGATGTTCTTCGGCTGGAAGAGGGTATCCCCCCGGTTCCACCTCCTCTCCACCTGGCTCACCTCGGTGGGTGTCTGCCTGTCGGCCTACTGGATTCTGGTGGCCAACGCCTGGATGCAATATCCGGTGGGGATGGAGTTCGACCCCGCCCAGATGCGCAACGTGATGGTGTCGTTCACCGACGTGGCCCTCTCCCCTGTCGCGGTCAACAAGTTTTTCCACACCGTGTTGAGCGGATGGGTTCTCGGGGCGGTGTTCGTCGTCGGGGTGAGCTGCTGGTTCATCTGGAAAAAGAGCAACCTCGAGTTCGCCAAAGACTCGATGAAGATAGCCTCCTGGGTAGGCCTGGCCGGCATCGTGCTGACGATGTGGACCGGCGACGGCTCGGCCGTAGAGGTCTCGAAGGTGCAGCCGATGAAGCTCGCCGCCATGGAGGGGCTGTATGACGGCTCCTGCGGGCAGTCGCTCGTCGGTTTCGGCATCCTCGACCCATCGAAGGAGCGCACCGACGGGAAAAACCCGATGCTTATGGAGGTTTCCATACCCAACGGACTCTCCCTGCTGGCCCGGCATGACCCCGACGCCTTCATTCCCGGCATCAACGACCTCATCGAAGGACGCGAGACCGGACCTGACGGCTCAATGGCAACCACCCTCAGCTACGCCGAGCGAATCCAGGCCGGAAAACGCGCCCAGGAGGCGCTGAGGCGGTATGACGCAGCCTCCTACGCCGGTGACACAGCCGGGATGGAGGCCGCCACAGAGGCCCTGAAGGCTGACTTCAAATATTTCGGCTACGGCTACCTCGACTCGGTAGACGAGGCCATCCCCCCGGTGGCACTCACCTTCTACGCCTTCCGCGTGATGGTCATGGCCGGAGGCTACCTGCTGCTCTTCTTCTTCGTGACCCTCTTCCTGAGCTACCGCAAGCCCCGGCATCTGGAAAGCCGCTGGCTGGTCTTCTTCGGCATCATCACCATACCGGTTGTCTGGATAGCCAGCGAGGCCGGATGGATCGTTGCCGAGATGGGACGCCAGCCGTGGGTCATCGAGAGCCTGCTGCCCACCCGCGCCGCCGTCAGCGCGATACCCTCCGGTTCAGTGCAACTGACCTTCTGGATGTTCGTGGTGGTGTTCGCCGGGCTGCTGACCGCCGAGATATCCATCATGTGCCGGGAAATCGCCAAGGCATCCCGCCGCGACATCCTCGCCGGGGAGGAAGCCTGACCCCCGGATATAATTCACGACATTCCCAACCTATAAAAACCTGAAAAAGTGGAAGCTTTACAAATATACTGGTGGTTCGTCATCTCGCTCCTTGGCGGCCTGCTGGTCTTCCTGCTCTTCGTGCAAGGAGGACAAACGATGATATGGTCAACCCGCTCGCCCGAACGCAAAACCTTGCTGGTAAACGCCCTCGGCCGAAAATGGGAGCTGACCTTCACAACCCTCGTGACCTTCGGCGGAGCGTTCTTCGCCTCCTTCCCCCTCTATTATTCAACCAGTTTCGGCGGAGCCTACTGGCTCTGGATGCTGATATTGCTGAGCTTCATCCTCCAGGCCGTCAGCTATGAGTTCCGCTCCAAACCGGCCAACATCTTCGGCACACCCGCCTATGACCTGTTCCTCTGGCTCAACGGATTCTTCGGGTGCGTGCTGCTGGGCTGCGCCGTCGGCATGCAATTTTTCGGGGCAGACTTCGTGGTGTCGCGGCAGAGCATCCTCGACGGAGGCTCACCGGTGATTTCAGTATGGAACGACAGCCACGGCCTGGAGCAGATTTTCAGCCTCAGGCCCCTGCTGCTCGGCTTCGCCATCTTCTTCCTGGCCCGCACCCTCGCCGCCATGTTCTTCGCCAAAAGCGTCAAGACCGACAACGAGGCCGGCTTCATAAAGGAGATGCGCTCTAAGATACTCGTCAACGGCTGCGTCTTCGTGCTCTTCTTCCTGGCCTTCCTCTTCGCCCTCTTCACAGCCAAGGGCTATACCACCCAGCCCGACGGGAGCGTGGTTCCCATCGGCTGCAAATATTTCTACAACCTGATAGACCTCTGGTGGCTCGGCGCGGCCCTCCTGCTGGGAGTGCTGATGGTGCTTTACGGGGTCCTGCGGGCAAGCTTCGACAACAGGTTCGCCCGCCAGGCCTTCTGGTGGACAGCCGCCGGAGTAGTGATGACGGTCACCTCACTGTTATGCGCCAACGGCTACAACAACACCGCCTTCCTCCCCTCGGTCAGCAACCCCGACAGCTCCCTGACCATCGCCAACGCCTCCTCCTCGGAGTTCACCCTCAGGGTGATGGCCTGGGTGACGCTGCTCCTCCCCCTGGTCATCGGCTACATAGCCTACGTATGGCACAAGATGACCTCCCCCGCCCTCACCCCCGAGGAGCTTGCCGCCGACGACCACAAATATTGACATTCCCGGAACAACCCAAAAACAAACAGCTTGTGCAGATAGGCAATGCAGTCCCTCCGTTTTTAGGGAAAGCCATAGGGCTCGCCGTCCGTTTCTCAAACGATGATATTCAATGACGATTCTCTCAAGGAATCAAAAAGTCGGTGTGTCAGACCCATATTTGTTGACACACCGACTTTAATTTTTTAATGAGCGGGATGTTATCGGAGGTTTATGGCGTCGAGGCGCGAGAGAGCGTAGGTGTATGCTCCGATCTGGATGGCGCGGGATGCGCCGAGGCGCGACAGGCAGACGCCGGTGCGCTTCATCGGGTCGTAGCTGACGGTCTCGTCGAAGCCGTAGACCTTCAGGGGACGGGATTCCCCTTTGACAAACTGCTCGAACTCCAGGGGGTCGTCGAGGTCGAAGACTTTCATCTGAACGCGTCCCACGTCTGAGCCGTCAAGCGTTTTCAGGTTCGAGCGCAGCTCCTTGAGCAATGACGGAAGTATGTGGCGTGACGCTCCCGTCAGGCCGCCACCGAGGACTATCAGCGAGTCTGTCAGCGTCACGGCTGTTGCCATCGCGTCTCCGGCAGCTTCGCCGAATCGCCTGAACGCCTCCCGGGCGGCCTCCGTCTCCTCAAGGGTGGGCTCTTTACCGCTAACCTCATCCGCCTTCCCGTCGGCGATGTCGCAGATGTCGCGTGGGGTCAGGCCGTGGCCCGGATTGCCGGTCAGCTCCCCGTAGACGCGGGTGATGGCCCTGATGGCGGCGAAATCCTCGACCATATTGCCGTGGTTGTGTTTGAAGGGGAGACAGAAGGTCTCGACACAGGAGTTGTTGCCGAGATTCAGCTCTCCGTTCACCACCGAGCCTACTCCGAGGCCGGTGCCGAAGGTGTAACCGAGCAGGTTGCGGAACTGGCGGTCTCCCCCCATCGCGGCTATCCTGGCGTTGATTTCGGGGAGCACTCCGGCTGTGGCCTCCCCGAAGGCGAAGAGGTCGCCGTCATTGTTTATGAACACCGGCATTCCGAATGTCTTGCTAAGGAACGGCCCCAAGGCCACCCCCTGGCGGAATGAAGGGAAATTGGGGAGGAAGCCTCCGACAATGCCGTCGGCATAGTCGGCCGGCCCGGGGAAAGCGAAAGATATTGCCTCCGGACGGCGGTCGAGCCGTCTGATTATCGTGCGGAATCCCTCCACCATTGTCTTCAGGCAGAGGTCGAGGTTATGGGCCTGCGATGGGAGTGTCAGCGGTTCGACGACGAACTCACATCCCCTCATCGCCCCGAACACAAGGTTTGTGCCCCCGGCATCGAGGGTCACCACTGTACGTTGGTCGGTATTATACATTCAAGGGTCAGTTTTTATCTATGTCTAAGTAGAAGGAATTATCACCGCGAAGTTAGTGATAATTCCTGACATTTCAGACAACACGAGGGCCTCGGCCCTCGATTCACGGCCATAAACATTCCGTCAGCCACAAACTTCCACACAAACTTTATCTCATAGAATTTGCCAAACGGGATTTTTATAGTATATTTGCGGCCCGATGGGGCGACATCAAGCGTATGACCCCATCCACACCTTTGAAAAACATTTTGCAAATGAATAAGACCCTTCTCTCTTTCTGTTGCGCCGTGACGGCCCTCGGGGCAGGCGCGCAGATTCCTCTTGATTATTACGCGCCGCTTTACGGGCTGACCGGACGAGACCTGAAACAGGCTGTCCACGAGATTGTCAACGATGATGTCAAGATGCTCAGCTACGGCTCCGGCTCGACAAAGACCTGGTGGGCGTTCTACGTCACCGATATGGCCGAGGGCGGCTTGGTGCGCGACCGCTATTCAGCCGAGGAGTTCCGGTTCGGCAACCGAGGCTCAAGCGTCTCTGGAATGAACATCGAGCACTCATTCCCCAAAAGCTGGTGGGGCGGCTCTGAAAACAACGCCTATAAAGACCTCTACAACCTGATGCCATGCCAGACGACCATCAACAACCACAAGAGCAACTACCCGATGGCCAATGTGGATGTCGAATGGCGCGGCAACGGCGTAACCCGCGTGGGCACACGCAACGGAGACCCCCAGACGCAGGCCTACCGCTACTGGGAACCGGGCGACCAGTGGAAAGGTGACTTCGCCCGCGGATACTTCTACATGGCCACCGCCTATCAGAACTTCACCTGGAGCGGCGACCAGTCGGTGCGCATCCTCAACACCGAGGCCTACCCCACCCTGCAGGAATGGGCTTACACCCTATATCTCGACTGGGCCGAGGCCGACGGCGTGGATGAGACAGAGACCGTCCGCAACAACAATGTGGAGAAATTCCAGGGCAACCGGAACCCGTTTGTCGATTTCCCCAACCTGGCCCACTACATCTGGGGCGACTCCATCGGGGAACCGTTCAACCCGCTTACCTCGGTTAAGAGCCAGGCGTTCACCGGAGGAGCCACAATCCGCGAGAAAGACTCCACCCCCTCCGAGCTTTATGCCTCGACATTCCTCGGGGATGAAGGGGGCTGCACCGTAGAGCTCGCCCCCGGCTCGGCCTCAGGCATCCGTGTGTGGAGCAACACCGCCAGCTATGGCTGGAAAGCCACCGGTGCGGTCGGTCCATCAACCAACCTGACTTGCTACGACACCGATGCCATACTCCTCACCCCCGAGATAGACCTGTCTGAATACAAATCGGCCTGGCTTGATTTCGACCACATGGTAAACTACGCCGTGACCCCCTACTCCGCCCTGAGCGTCATAGCGCGTGTTGACGGTACAGACCACCCCCTGCATGTGCGCAGGTGGCCCCTTGGCAACAAATTGGATTTCTACAACTCTTCGGTCGTCGACCTCTCCCCCTGGGCGGGCAAGAAGGTGAAAGTTGGATTCCGCTACACCTCCACCACCGAAGGAGCCTCGATGTGGGAAGTCAAGAACCTGAGTGTCAAAGGTGTGAACGGGAAGTCATCCATCGGCTACATCGAGCAGGACATGCTCGACCCCGAAGATACCATGGCAGAGGAATATTTCACTGTTGACGGCCGCCGCATCCCCTCCCGCGAGGACGCCAGAGGCATCGTGATAGTGCGCCGTGGCTCCAAGGTGAGCAAGATTTTCATCCCCTGACCCGACCACAACCATCCTCAGACAAAACCGCCGGAACGTTAAAGTTTCCCCATTCCTACCATATTTTTATGGGAAAAGGGGCGGAAATCTGACAAAAAAGACTTATTTTTGCAGCGGATTTCGTCCTCTCAGCAGGGCGATGAGTTAAACCGAACATACGTTTTAAAACATCTATAAACTTAATCGATTAAATTACAATGGCTTACGTTATCACCGACAAGTGTGTCGCCTGCGGCACCTGTCTTCCCAACTGCCCCGTTGATGCAATTTCCGAAGGTGACATCTATGTAATCGATCCCGACACCTGCATCGAGTGCGGTACTTGCGCCGAGGTTTGCCCCTCTGACGCTATCATCCCCGGCGAATAATCAACGGAGACACAAGAAACAACAACGGGCCGTCCTTTTCAGGGGCGGCCCGTTGTTGCGTTTACGCCTTAACGGCGCACTCAAGCTATCAGCATGAAGCGGGGGTCACGGGGATTTTGGCCACGCGGCGTTCATGGCGTCCACCCTCGAAGGGGGTGTTGAGAAACGCGTCGACAATCGCCAGGGCTGTAACCGGGTCGATGAAACGGGCCGGAAGCACCAACACATTGGCGTCGTTGTGCTGACGGGCCAGACGGGCGATTTCCACGTTCCAGCAGAGGGCGGCGCGGATTCCCTGATGTTTGTTGAGGGTCATGCCGATACCATTTCCGGTGCCGCATATGGCGATGCCGGGGTAACAGCGTCCCTCCTCGATGGCGACAGCGGCGGGATGAGCGAAATCAGGATAGTCACAGGAATCGGTGGAGTTGGTTCCGAAATCCTCGAACTCCTTACCTTGTGATTCAAGGTATCCCTCAATCATGCTTTTCAGCTCATAACCTGCGTGGTCGCTGCAAAGGGCTATTTTCATTTCTGTATGTGGCTTATGGGTTATTCTTCATTATCCTTAACAACGGGCGTCTCCAAGAGTTCGGCCTCACCCTCCGCAGGGGGCGCGACAGCCCCGTCAGACGCAGGAGCCGACATCATTTCTCCCCTTCCCGCAGGGGTCTCACCCCCCTCCTCAAGCTCGAAACCGGGCGGCAGGATGGTCTCCTGCTTCTTCTTTCCTGACAGCGAGAAGGTGTAGAAAATAGAGAAAGAGCCGGTGATTATGCCGTTGCGGGCTCCGTATCCGGGGATATACCAAGGCTTTCCGGCCGGTTGCTCGGTCTCGTGGAGGATGGCGCGGAAACGGACGTTCCACCCCATCGAAATCGGTTTCCAGATTTTCACCCTCAGACCGAAAATGACGTTCAGGTATGACACCGACGAGGTCTGAGTGGGGAAGTCGACAGTCTCCTCCTCCCCCCAGTAAGAGTCACTTATTGCGACATCGCGCAACTGGTAGCTGAACCGGCTCCAGCCATAGCGTATTCCCGCCACGAACTGGTAATCAGGATTGCTGTTGTACAGGAAGTTGTAGTTGGCTCCGATTCTGAAGTAGGGTGAAAGCCCTACGTGGTAAGTGTAGTTCTGGTTGCTGGGGGTTGAGTCGGCATTGCCGAGTCCCACCTCAACCACAGGTATGTAACGGTTGTGGAGGTTGAGTTCAGCCGAGAACCCGATCAGCCCGTAACTCTGGCCGAAAGCCCTCATCAGCGGGTCCCAGACATCCACTCCTACCGACGCGCTGAACAGCAACGGGTTTATCATCTTCGGCACTCTCCCCTGGGTCACCCCCGCCAAAGCGGTTGTGTCGGGAATCTCCTTGCCGGTGACGGTGTCGACCAGCACGCTGTTTCCCTGGTCGTCAGTGACGCTTACAAGGCGGGTGCGGTCGATGGAATCTCCCGGTTGTTTGTTCTCATTCACCCCCGTGAGGTTCTTTGAGCCCGACGTAACCGGGGTCACCCTCCTCTGCGCGGAGAGCGACAGGATGCCCACACAGCATATGAGCATCAGTATCAAGCGCGCCGGTCTCATTCCTCGTCCCCCTCCTGCGGGCTGTCGTCATCTCCGGAGGCATCCCCGGAATCCTCCCCGGGGTCACCGCCGGGGGTGTCATCAGGTTCTGTGACATCATCATCCCCTTGGTCGGGATTGGATGTGCGGAAGAACACCTGTATCCTTTCCAGCTCCACATTGGTGACAACCGGGTCTATGACCGAGATGGAGTCAATCAGATGGCGGGTGTACTCCACCTCACGGATTATGTAGCGGTACATGGCTCCGCATTCGCTCGACGCGAAGTAGGGCTCGGCATCGTAATAAAACGTTATGATGTCGTCAAAGGCCGGATTGTCAAGTCCCTGGAGCTTGTAATCGTAATGGAGGCAGAAAGATGTGGAGGTGACACCGTCGCGGAACGGGAGGTAGACCTGGCTGACCTTCTCTCCCGAATGCACCAGCAACGAGTCGCCGGGGGCGCCCACGCCGCCGAGGTCGAGCGAGTCAAGCGAAATCTGGTTGCCGGTGGCGTAGTCGTAGAACCCCATCAGCGGGAGCGCGCTGTGGTTGTCGGTGCAACCGCTCGTGTTGCAGCCCCCGGCCAGCAGTCCCGCAGGGATGAACATCACCGCCAGAAGATGCAGCAATATGTCTCTTTTTATGTGTCTCAACAGGAAAACCATGTTTCGGAATCCGCAGCCCGGTCAGAACTGCGACTCTATTTCATAATCGTTGCGGCGGGTGGAGTTCCTGACAATCAGTTCCCCGAGGAATCCGGTCAGGAAGAGCTGCGTGCCGAGAACCATCGAAGTGAGCGCGAGATAGAAATACGGGGAGTCGGTCACCAGTATGTAGTGCTGGCCCGAGTGCATCGCCCACAGCTTGTGCGCCCCGACTATCACCACCGCGAACAGTCCCAGCAGGAACATCAGCGAGCCAAGCAGCCCGAAGAAATGCATCGGCTTGATTCCGAACTTGTTGGTGAACCAGAGGGTTGCCAGGTCGAGATAGCCGTTGACAAACCGGTCGAGGCCGAACTTCGTCTTGCCGTATTTGCGTGCCTGGTGGTGGACAACCTTCTCCCCTATCCGGGTGAAGCCGGCGTTCTTGGCCAGGTAGGGTATGTAGCGGTGCATGTCGCCATACACCTCGATATGCTTCACTACCTTGTTGCGGTAAGCCTTCAGGCCGCAGTTGAAGTCGTGGAGGTTGTGGATGCCGCTCACCTTCCGGGCAGTGGCGTTGAAAAGCTTGGTCGGGATGGTCTTCGACAGGGGGTCGTAGCGTTTCTGCTTCCATCCGCTGACAAGGTCATACCCCTCCTGGGTAATCATCCGGTAAAGCTCGGGAATCTCGTCGGGGGAGTCCTGGAGGTCGGCATCCATCGTGATTACCACACGCCCCTTGGCGAGGCGGAAACCGGTGTGGAGCGCCGGCGACTTCCCGTAGTTGCGGCGGAAGCTCACGCCGTGGACCGCGCCGGGATTCTCTTCGGACAGGCGGCCGATCACCTCCCAGGAGCGGTCGGTCGACCCGTCGTTGACATATATCACCTCATATGTGAACCCGTTGGCCTTCATGACCCTGTCAATCCAGGCCTGAAGTTCGGGCAGCGACTCCTCCTCATTGTAGAGGGGAACAACCACCGATATGTCCAAGGGATATTCTTCGTTGCTCATTTTCATTCAATTAAAAGCTCTTCTCTCCGGATGGCCGCAGAGGAGGCACGTTTCAGGAGCGGCCTCCATCGACCGGCACCTTGACCAGCCTCACTATGGCGGCGAGAAACATCGACAGCACCGACCCTGAGAAGAGGCCGAGCCACATCCACACCATTGCGATGGTGAACGGCGACGGGGCAAGTTTCCGGTCGATGATTGTCTGGAACTCCTCGGCAAGCTCGGCGCCGGTTCCGGTGGACTCGTTGCTGTAGAATTCCACACCGAGCCTGAGGGTGTCGAGGATGAAATCGGGGTAAATCCAACGCATGAAGATGAAGGCCGCCGCGCAGAGTATCAGCGAGCCGGCGGCGAAAGTCAGGATGCCCTGCATCCACAGCGCGGAGTAGGCAAGCAGCCCGTGGGCCTCCACGTGGGTGCGGCGCAGGAACCGGTAGGCGATGAACGGCACAAGCAGGGCCATCGTCAGCACCACTACGTTGAGCAGCCCCACACGCATCGAGGCAACGCTCAGTCCGAAGATTGCCGTGAACCAAAGGCCGAGCCAGGCCCCGTCGCTCCCGGCCCGTTCATATATCGAGCGCGGGGGGCGGCCGGAACCGCTTCCAGCCTGACGGTCATTGCGATTGTTGGATTCCATTGCTGCAAATTTACGAATATTTTTGCTAATTTTGTATCACTGTCCCCGCCGGGGACGGATTTTTTATGGAATAATGCGCCAATTGAATATGAACAACCCTGAAAATCACCAAAAGACAAATCCTGCCACAACCGCCGCCGGTGAGGTCGTCACCCCGGTGGAGTTCCCCGCCGACATGAAAACCGTTGCCGGGAAGGAGTTCGGCGGCGAGCGCGCCCTTTTCGCCACACACCGCCTGAGGCTTGAGAACGTGACATTCCACCCCGGTGAGTCTGCCCTGAAATGCTGCTCATACATCGACGCCGCCGGGTGTGTGTTCGAGGGGAAATACCCCTTCTGGCATGTCGACACCTTCCGTTGCGACGACTGCCATTTCCTCCCCGGGGCCAGGGCCGCCCTCTGGTATTCGCGCAACCTGGAGATGACCCGCTGCCAGGTCGACGCCCCCAAGATGTTCCGCGAGATGGAGAACCTGTCACTGTCGCAGGTCAGGATTCCCGACGCCCAGGAGACCCTCTGGAGCTGCCGGGGGGTGAAGCTGAGGGATGTCGAGGTGGAGAAAGCCGACTACATCTTCTTCCACTGCGCGGAGATTGACATCGACCGCTACCGCCAGGATGGCAACTACTCCTTCCAGTACTGCCGCAATGTCGTGATACGCAACGCGGTAATCAACTCGAGGGACGCCTTCTGGGAGACCGACAACGTGACCGTCTACGACTCCGAGATAAACGGGGAATTCCTCGGATGGCATTCCCGCAACCTCAGGCTGGTGCGCTGCCGCATCAACGGCACCCAGCCGCTCTGCTACTGCAGGAACCTCATCATGGAGGACTGCACGATGGGCGACGAATGCGACCTGTCATTTGAGGATTCCGACGTCACGGCCACAATAAACTCAGCCATCGTCAGCGTGAAGAATCCCCGCACCGGCTCTATCAAGGCCCTCGCCGTCGGGGAGGTGATTCTCGACAAGAACCTGCTGGCCCCGGCCGACTGCAAGATAGAGACAGAAATCTGATTTATGGAATTTTCCGACGAATATTTCGACATCGCGCCTGACCGCAGAGGCTCAGGCTCATACAAGTGGGACAGCCAGACAGATGAGGATGTCATCCCCCTCTGGGTGGCCGACATGGATTTCAAGACCGCCCCTGCGGTAATCGACGCCCTGCGCCGGAGAGTAGACCACGGGGTGTTCGGCTACACACTCGTCGACGATGAATATTACGGGGCCCTGCGGCAATGGTTCGCCGACCGCCACGGTTACACGATTGACACCCGCCGGGTCATCTACACCTCCGGTGTGGTGCCGGCCCTCTCAGCCATCATCAAGGCCCTGGCGAAACCGGGCGACGGGGTCATCGTGCAGACCCCGGTCTACAACTGCTTCTTCTCCTCGATACGCAACAACGGTTGCCGCATCGTCGAGAGTCCGCTCCTGCGGGAAGACCTCTCCCCCGAAGAGTTCACCTACCGGATGGACTTCGACGATCTGGAACGCAAGGCGGCCGACCCGGACAGCACCATCCTGCTCCTCTGCAATCCCCACAACCCCGCCGGAAGGATATGGAGCCGCGAGGAGCTGGAGCGGGTGGCCGACATCTGCCGCCGCCACGGGGTGAGGGTGGTCAGCGACGAAATCCACTGCGAGCTGACGATGCCAGGCCTGGAATACACCCCTTACGGCACTGTCGACCCGGCCGGGGTCATCTGCCTATCCCCCTCCAAGGCGTTCAACACCGCCGGATTGCAGATTGCCAACATCGTCTGCCCCGACGACTCGGTCAGACGCGCGGTAGACCGGGCAATCAACATCAACGAGGTATGCGACGTGAACCCATTCGGCGTAGTGGCCCTGAAAGCCGCCTACTCCCCCGAGGGGGCGGCCTGGCTCAACGCCCTGCGCGGCTACCTCGCCGGCAACTACCGCCTGACACGCGAAACCATCACCCGTGAGCTCCCCGGATGCCCGATGGCCCTTCTCGAAGCCACATATCTCCCCTGGATAGATGTCTCAAAACTCGGCATACCCACCGAGGAACTGGAGGAGCGGCTGATACGAGAGGCCGGCGTATGGGTCAACTGCGGGGAGATGTATGGCCGCGGCGGCTTCATCCGCCTCAACATCGCCTGTCCGCGCCAACGCCTCGCCGAGGGGCTGCGGCGTCTCACCGGCTTCCTCAAGAAACTCTGTTAACCTGAACGACAACCAATCAGAAAATCACCTTTGGTAGGAATATCCCAGATACAGACCGGGCAGCCCCTCAACAGGAGGCAATGCCTGATGCTCGCCGCGAAGCTGTCGTGGCCCGCGATGATGGCCCAGCTGTCAAGCATCGTGATGCAATATATCGACACGGCAATGGTAGGACAGCTCGGGGCCGACGACTCAGCCTCAATCGGCCTTATGGCCAGCAGCCTGTGGCTGTTCTGGGGGGTGTGTTCCGCCGCCACGGTGGGATTCTCCGTGCAGGTCGCCCACCGTATCGGGGCAACCGACTACAAAGGCGCCCGGAAGGTGCTGCGCCAGGCCATCGGCGCGTGTCTCGCCGTCGGGATTATCGTGGCCCTGACGGGAGCCAGCATCGCCTCCGCTCTCCCGGGATGGCTCGGAGGGGCGGAGCAGGTGAGACATAACGCGTCGCTCTACTTCCTGGTGTTCGTGCTTGCCCTCCCGGTGCTGATTTTCAACTACCTGGGATGCGGCATACTCAGGGCATCGGGCAATATGAAAGTGCCGGGCGGGCTGAACGTTATGATGTGTGTCCTCGACGTGATATTCAACTTCATGTTGATTTTCCCCTCCCGCGAGGCAAGCATCTTCGGTATGGAGTTCACAATGCCGGGAGCCGGACTGGGCGTTCTCGGAGCGGCCCTCGGCACCGTCCTGGCGGAGGTCATCACCTCCTCGCTCGTGATGTGGTATCTATGCTGCCGCCAGGAGGGAATGCGGATTTTCCACACCGGCGAACGCGGCTCATTCCGCCCGTCGGGCAACATCATCCGCAACGCCGTCAAGGTATCGGCACCGGTCGCACTCGAACACGCCATAATCAGCGGGGCGCAGATTGTCATCACCCTCATCGTCGCGCCGTTGGGGGTGATCGCCATCGCGGCCAACGCCTTCGCCGTGACCGCCGAGAGCCTATGCTATATGCCCGGCTTCGGCATCGGCGACGCGGCCACGACCCTCGTCGGGCAGAGCTACGGCGCCCGGCGCCTCGACCTGGCCCGGCGGCTCGGATATGTCACCGTCGGGATGGGAATGGCAGTGATGACAATAATGGGGGCAATCCTGTATGTCACCGCCCCCTATGTGATGGGAATGCTGTCGCCGGTCAAGGAGATATGTGACCTCGGCACGGAGGTGTTGCGCATCGAGGCGTGGGCCGAACCGATGTATGCCGCCTCCATCGTGGCCTACGGCGTGATGGTCGGCGTGGGCGACACGGTGATTCCCGCCGGGATGAACTTCGTCAGCATATGGATTGTGCGCCTCCCCATCGCCGCCCTCCTCGCCCGCACCATCGGCCTGCGCGGCGTGTGGCTTGCCATGTGTATCGAGCTGACCTTCCGCGGCGTCATCTTCCTCATCCGCCTGATCCGTGGCAGCTGGCTCCGCAACGGCCTGAAGACCGCCCCCGCCGAAGCCCCCTCCTTCGACCCCGAGCCATAACCTTGCAATAATCGCCCGTTATTTATGCTGCTTGGGCTTTTCGGGAGCGGGGGTCATGGAAAGGATGGGGAGGTGCCAGTCCCACTTGAGGGCACACATTCGCAGGGCGATGATTATCAGCGCGCAAGCTATCTGACAACCGACCGCTCCGAGTCCGAGGCTCCCGGCGAGCCAGTAAACCACCCCGCCGGCGATACAGGCCGTGGCGTAGATGTCTTTGCGGAAAAACAGCGGCTGCTCGTTGATAAGGATGTCGCGCAAGACCCCTCCGAACGAGCCGGTTATGACTCCCATCACTATCGCCACCCACATCGGGTAGCCTGTGGCCAGGGTCTTCTGTATTCCGATGACGACGAAAAGGGCCAGGCCGAGCGTGTCGAACACGAAAAGCATGCGGTTGTTGCTCACCAGCATTTTCCGGAAGAGGATGACGACCGCGAGCGAGATGCCGGTCACCCCGAGGTAAAGGAATGTCTGCATCCAGAAAACCGGGATGTCGAGAAGAATGTCGCGCAATGTGCCGCCGCCGATGGCTGTGACAAGTCCGACGGTGTAAGCCCCGAACCAGTCGAATCGGCGGAATGCCGCCAGACGTATGCCAGAAATAGCGAACGCGATTGTGCCGATGACCTCAATCGCGGTGAGAAATGTCGTTTCCAAGATTGTTAGCCCTTTTTGATTTGTCCTTATCTTTAAGATTTCTCCTTATCTTTAAAGAGATGGGGATTCCTTATTCCCCCGCTTTACTGTAATACCTGCACCATTCCTTTATGACGCAATTGAGGCAGTCGGGACGCCGCGCCTTGCAGACATACCTGCCGTGGAGAATCAGCCAGTGGTGGGCCAGGGGTATCTGCTCCTCGGGGATGTTCTTCACCAACGCCTCCTCGGTCTGTCGGGGGGTCTTCGAGCCGGTGGTGAGGCCGATACGCTCCGAGACACGGAATACGTGGGTGTCGACCGCCATGGCCGCACGGTTCCAGACCACGGAGAGCATCACGTTGGCGGTCTTGCGCCCCACCCCGGGGATGGTCAGCAGGTCATCGATATTGTCGGGCACCTCACCTCCGAAATCCTCGGTCAGCTTGCGGGCGGCTCCCAGCAGCGACTTGGTCTTGTTGTTGGGATATGAGACCGAACGGATATAGCCGTAGACGGTCTCCTCATCTGACGCGGCCAGCGAGGCGGCGTCAGGGAAAGCCTCGAACAGAGGCGGGGTCACGATGTTGACCCGCTTGTCGGTGCATTGCGCCGAGAGTATGACTGCCAGCAGCAGATGGAATGGGGTGTCGTAATGAAGTTCGGTCTTCGGCTCGGGCATCTCGGCGGCGAAACGCGCCAGCACCCGGCAGTATCGTTCCTTCAAGGATATACGGGGCATAAGATCGGGAGGTTTAAGGAATCGACTGAATCTATCTTTGGCGGAAACCTTTAGGGACGCACCGAAGCGCGTCCCTAATATATAAAGTAAACAAGTCCTCCCCCCTATCAGTGGGCGTGGGTGAACTCCTTGAGGAATCTCACATCATTCTCCGAGAAGAGGCGCAGGTCGTTGACCCTGTATTTGAGGTTGGCGATACGCTCCACACCCATTCCGAGGGCGAAACCGGAGTAAATCTTGGAATCTATGCCGCAGGCGTCAAGCACGTTGGGGTCGACCATGCCGCAGCCGAGGATTTCCACCCATCCGGTGTGCTTGCAGAAGCCGCACCCCTTGCCGCCGCAGAGGTTGCAGGAGATGTCCATCTCGGCCGAAGGCTCGGTGAAGGGGAAGTAGCTCGGACGGAGGCGGATTTTGGTCTCGGGGCCGAACATCTCGCGGGCGAAATAGAGCAGCGTCTGTTTCAGGTCGGCGAACGAGACGTTCTTGTCGACGTAGAGGGCCTCCACCTGGTGGAAGAAGCAGTGGGCGCGCGCCGAGATGGCCTCGTTGCGGTAGACACGGCCGGGGCAGACGATACGGATGGGGGGCTGGGTATGCTCCATCACCCGCGACTGCACCGAGGAGGTGTGGGTGCGCAGCAACACGTCGGGGTTGCGCTGGATGAAGAAGGTGTCCTGCATGTCGCGGGCCGGATGGTCCTCGGCGAAGTTGAGCGACGAGAACACATGCCAGTCATCCTCGATTTCAGGGCCTTCGGCCACAGTGAATCCCAGGCGGCGGAAAATCTCCACAATCTCGTCGCGCACAAGCGACAGGGGATGACGCGTGCCGAGGGGAATCGGACTGGCCGAACGGCTCAGGTCGAGGGAGTCGTCAAGCGTCTCGGCGCATTCGGTGGCGGCTTTCAGGGCGTTGATTTTCTCAGTGGCCAGAAGTTTGAGCGCGTTGATTTCCATGCCGACGGCCTTCTTCTGGTCGGCAGGCACATTGCGGAAATCGGCCATAAGGTTGCTCACCTCCCCCTTCTTGGAGAGATATTTTATTCTGAGGGCCTCGACCTCCTCGGGCGTGGAGGCCTTGAGGGTCTCGATCTCAGCCTTGAGACTATGGATTTTATCTAACATTCTGTTCTAAAAACTTTAGAGGGAGACGAACCGTCAGACATCCTCTTTGTTAAACTGAAATTTGGAACCGGCGGCGCATTCACCGCCGCGACCTTTACGCCTCCCCGTCGAGGGCGGCGGCTATATTGGCGAAAATCTCATCCACAG
Source organism: uncultured Porphyromonadaceae bacterium (assembly GCA_947177635.1). Lineage (GTDB taxonomy): Bacteria > Bacteroidota > Bacteroidia > Bacteroidales > Muribaculaceae > UBA7173. Next base: position 37,512 of record CAMWVQ010000012.1, read on the forward strand.
AGCCGCTGCCATGGATCTGGCGGTATTTACCCTCCTTGATATAGAAGTCACGCAAGGGGGTGGTAGACTCGTGGTAGACCTTCAGGCGGTTCTGGATGGTCTCGAGATTGTCGTCGGCGCGGCCTGTCTGGGCCCCGCGCTTGATCATGCGGTCTATCAGCTCATCCTCAGGCACCTCCAGCCCCACCACATGGTGGATTTCCTGGCCGCGCTTCTCCAGGAAGCGGTCAAGGGCCTCGGCCTGGGGAATGGTGCGGGGGAAGCCGTCGAGAATCACCCCGTCTTTCGCCTTGGGGTCATTGTCGATGATTTCCTCGAGGATTTTTATCATCAGGGAGTCAGGAATCAGCTGCCCCTGGTTTATGTATGTCTTTGCAATCTGACCGATCGGGGTCTTGCGGGCTATGTGGTCGCGCAGCACCTCACCTGTTGAGATGTGGTGCAACCCGTATCGTTCAATAAGTTTTTCGCTCTGGGTGCCTTTTCCGCTCCCCGGAGCTCCGAAAATCACAACATTCATTTTCAACTGTTACAATGTCGTTTACCTTAGAAAAGCCCGTTGCCGGGCAACCGCGGCCCGATGGCTGAGCCGTGGCAAGTTCACCGTCAGAAAGTTGGCGGCCCCGGAGGGGAATCAGTCTGCCTGCTCCTTCAGCACGTATATGTCTTTGAGGTTGCGGGCCAGCCCGTCGAGGTCAAGACCGAAGCCGATGATGAACTTCGGGGGAATCGAGAATCCCACATAGTCGGGCTTCACGTCGCAGCGGAGCGATTCGGGCTTGAAGAGCAGCGTGGCCACCTTCAGCTCGGCGGGGTTCTTCTTCTGCAGGTCATCGAGCAGACGCTTGATGGTGTGGCCGGTGTCGACGATGTCCTCGACAACAATCACAGTGCGCCCCTCGATGTCCTCTCCCAGGCCCATCACCTCCTTGACAACGCCGGTCGAAGCGGTTCCCTCATAGCTCTTGAGGCGGATGAACGAGATTTCAGCGTCTGTCTCGACCTCGCGGAAGAGGTCGGAGGCGAAGGGGAAAGCCCCGTTCAGCACACAAAGGAAGAGGGGACGTTTTCCACGGCATTCCTCGGTGATAGTCTTGGCAAGTTCCTTGACGCGGGCGTCAATCTTCTCTTTAAGGATATAAGGCTCGAAAGTGAGCCCGTTATAAGTGACTTCTTTCATCAGGTTGTAATAATTGTGCAAAATTAAGCAATTTTCCCCACTTCCCAAACCGCCAACCCGATTTTTCTCAGAAATTCCCCGGCCATCCCCTCAAACAACAATCCCCGCGGGATGACTTCCTTCCGGAAACCGCCCCGCAGGGATTATTAAATAGGATTGTCAAATAACAGGCAGGGTGTTACCTCACCGCAGCCTTGAGGGTGGATGAGCCGGCATTTACCAGGTAGACACCTGCCGGGAGGGAAATGGTCTGGCCTGCAACCGCCGACCCATTGCGAAGCATCGCGCCGGCCGTATTGTAGATGGCGTAATCACATTCCGCCTCGAAGAGGATGCCTCCGTCAACCACCTTGACCGACGAATCTGTCAAGGAGGCTATGCCGTCGAGGGCCGAGGTTCCGGTGAGGGTCAGCATCACGTTGCGGCTCAGGTCGCCGAGCTTGGCTGTCAGGACATACTTTCCGATGACTCCCGATACCGGGGTCACATTGTCTCCGTCGAAGCTGAAGGCGTCGCTGTCGCCGCTCCACACTACTCCGTCGGCGGCCGACACGCGGAACGCCTGCGAAACCTGGCCTACATGGTCGGTGGAGGCAAGCAGCACGGCTGAACTGTAAAGCCGCGCGTAATCGTCATTCGCGAAGGGGAGCAACACCGGCAGGGTGTTTTCACCCGACACCCAGGCTTCTCCCAGTTCGACTGCCGCGAGCGCGGCGGTGGTCAGCGCGCCATCCTCGGCGGGAAGGGCGTGAATCAGCTGGCTGTCGTAATATGTCTCAGAGAGGGCAGACTTGTTGCCACGGCCGATGAACACACCGATGTTGGCAGGGGTCTCAAGCGGGCTGACCACATTACCGGCCTGATAGACGCGGGTCAGGGTCGTGGTCTTGGAGGAGGAATCGTAGCTTCCGAGGATTCCGCCGACATTCTTCTCGGCGGTCACTGTCCCGGCGTTGTAGCAATCGGTGACAATCGGGTCGCCGCGGCCGATGAGACCGCCGGCACCGGCTGTGGTGGAGCCGAGCGACGCCTTGGTGTTGCTGACATCTCCGACATTGAACGATGACTCGATCACAGGCTGTGAGCCGCGGCCGATGAGGCCTCCGGCAGTCGACGAGGTCGCGGTCACGCTTCCGGCATTGTAGCTTTCCGAGAGCGTCAGGTCATTGTAGGCATAGCCGAGAAGTCCGCCGATTTCAGTGGTACCGTTGATGGCGGCTGTGTTCCTGGATGCGGAGATGCCGCAGGCCTTGCTGGCGTAACCGGCCACACCGCCGACATCGGTCGTTCCGGTGACCACACCGGCGTTGACAGCTCCCTCGACAATCGTGTTGACCAGGTTGCCCGCGATACCTCCGGTCTTGGTGGTTCCGGTGACAGCGCCGTTGTTCCTTACCTCGGAGAGGGTGACAGCCGTGCCGTTGGCATAACCGACCACGCCTCCGGTCTGAGACTTGCCCGTGATGTCGCTGTTGTTGACGCAACCCGACACCACCGCGTTGCCTGTGGCCTGTCCGACGAGACCTCCGAGGTTGGAGGTGGCGGCGGTCGAGGTCACGACCGCGTTGTTCTCGCAATCCAGCAGGCTTCCGGCCAGCATTCCGGCGAACGCGCCAACGCTGCTCTTGCCGCCCACTTCCGAGCCTTCGCCGATTGTGAGGTTCTTCACCACACCGTTGGCTCCGACACGGCCGAAGAGTCCGACACCGTCGGTTGTCTCGGAGATGAAGAGGTTGTCTATCTTCTTGCCGTCGCCGTCAAACACACCGTTGAATTCCGCAAGGCCGTTACCTGCGACCGGCTTGAACTGCGCGCCCTCCATGTCGATGTCGGCTGTGACGCGGAAATGCTTCCCGGCATAGTCTTGCCCGGAGGCTGCGACGTCGGCTGAAAGCTTCACCAGGTCGGTCGGCGACCCGATGAGGTAGGGACTTTCGGCTGTGCCGTCACCGTCGAAGATGTCTGCCAGAGCGGCGATAGACAATGTACGGCTGCGGCCATCGAGCGTGGCGGTCAGCTCATCCTTGATATAGGAATCGGTGTTGGTGACAAGCAGCTTGTCGCCCGAGATGGCGAAAGCCTCCCCGTCCCTTAGCGACCATACCAGCCCTTCGGCCACGGAGAGGGTGGCGTCGGCGGTAAGCTTGTCACAGCTCATTCCTTCGGCGAACCATACCGGCATTGAAGCCAGGCGCGAGGCACCCTCGGAGGCGAAAGCCGACAGGAGGGGGTAACGTCCGGACTCAGCCGTCCAGACACCTTCGGGAGCCTCCATCGGGAGTGTCCCGGAGGTCAGTGTGGCGGTCGATACTCCGGCGACACCTTCGAAAGAGGCGCCACCCATGACTATCTGGTTGTCGTAATACACATCCTGGAACACACCGCCGGCATCCTTGCCGACGACCGCACCTGCAGCGTCGCGGGAGACAAGGGCCTCTATCTGACCCAGCGAGAGGGCGCGGGTCACCGACGACCCCGCCTTGCTGTCACACACGATGCCGGCCACTTCTGAACCGGCCGACACGCGTCCGGTGTTGATGACATCGGTCACCACCCCTTTGTTCAGGCTCACGATTCCACCGACGGTCTTCGATCCGGAGGGACCGCCGATTATGTCGCCATTGTTCTGGCAGTTCTCGACGACACCGTCATTATGGTAAACGATGCCGGCCATCGCCCCGCCGTTGCCCGTGGCTGAAAGCTTGCCACCGTTGTAACAGTCTTTTATCAGACTGCCCTCATTGGCTATGTAGACGATGCCTCCCGAGAAACCGGTAGTGGTCGGGATGTCTGCATAGTTGCGGCAATTCTCCACCGTACCGTAAAGCACCGTCACGAAGGGGGCGAAATTACGGAAGATGTCAAACCGGCAGCTGCTGTCGAGGGTGAGGTTCTTGACCACACCGTCGGCATACACCGTGCGGAAGAGGCCGACATTCATCACATTGTTCGTGCGGGAGTCTATGTAGAGGTTCTTTATCACATGGTTGCCTCCGTCAAACACACCGTTGAAGGCGAGTTCGGCCGAGTTGAAAGCCATAGGGATGAAGTCTACCCCTGCCATGTCGAGGTCTGAGGTAAGGAGGAAATGCTCCCCGGTGAAATCAAGCCCCTGGGCGTTGGTGGCGTCGGAAAGCTTCATCAGGTCGTCGGGAGAGCTGATGAGGAAGGGGCTTTCTGCGGTGCCCTCACCCTGGAAAATCACCGGATAGACGCTAACCAGCATCCTCTTCTCGCTGTTGCCCAGGTAGGCGTGGAGCTGGATGTCCACCTTCTTGTCGCCACGGGTCACGGTCACAGTGTTGCCCGACAAGGTGGCGGCGGTGTTTCGGTTCATCTCCCACTCCACATCATTGGCGAAGCTGAGGGTGAAATTTGAAGTCACCTTCGTTGCCCGGTCCCCTTCGGAGAGGAACACCGGGGTAGCACCGAGTATCGCGGCTTCGGAGTCGGCGGAGTTGGCCAGACGCGGATACATCCCGTCGGCAAAAACCCATACCTCCCTGTCGAATCCCTCGATACCTTCAGCCGAGGTGAGCCGTGATGTGGGAAGGCCGTTTGCTGAGCTGCCAACCCCCGTGACCTGCGAGTCATACCATGAGTTGACAATCGTGACGCCGCCGTAGTTGGCCCCCGCGAGCTCGATACCCTCGTGACGGGCGGTCATGGCGGTGAACATCGGCCCCATGTTGAGGCTCGTCTCTATCACGAGGTCGGTCTTGTCGGTCGACACCTGCCCGACCAGACCTCCGACCGAGGTGGAATAGACATTGTAGACAGTGCCGACATTGTAGCAATCCTTTATCTTGGCTCCCTTCTCGAAAGAGTTGGTCAGGGCGCCGACGGTGCCTGAGGCCGAAATGTAGCCCGAATTCCAGCACCGCAGCATCTCGCAGCCGCTGAGGGTGCCGGTGATGCCGCCGCAATTGTTGGCCAGCGCGCCTTGTATCGCTCCCGTGAAGTAGCAGTCGTGGATATGCGGCGAGCTGTTGAGCTTGATGGTCACACCGGTGATGCCGCCAAACTGAATGTTGTTCTGGTTGGGGGCCGTGGAGACGATGTTGGCCGAGCTGCCGCAGCCCTCAACCTGGCCGAAGTTCTGTCCGACGATACCTCCGGCGTTGCTCGACGAGGTGATTGAGCCTGAGTAGGTGCAGCCCTTCACAAGACCCTTGTTCTCCCCCAGGAGTCCACCCTTGTAACTGCCGTCGAGTGACTCGAAGACGCCGTTCACGACGTGGCAGTTCTCGACAAGCCCCTCGGAAGCGGCCGCCAGGCAGCCTGCGTAGGAGTTGCTCGTGGTCAGGGAGGGCTGCTGCAGGGTGAGGTTCCTTACCACCCCGTCGGGGCCGACCGCCGCGAACAGGCCGACATATTTCTTGTCTGAGCTGAACTTCAGGCCGGAAATCTTGTGGCCGTTGCCGTCGAAGGTTCCGGCGAACTTCTTCGCCTGGAGCGCGCCGGTATGGCCGATCATCGGCGCGGTCGCCACCGTCAGGTCATTCTCCAGCCTGAGGGTCATGCCCGCCAATGTGTTGCCGTCGTTAACGAGCTGGGCAAGCTCGTCGAGGTCGGCAGCTTTTGTTATCAGATAGGGGGATTCGGCCGAACCGTCACCTCCGCTGAATGTCTGCGCGGATGCCGAAATCACCAGCATGGCGCCTGACGAGAGCAAAAGCAATAATCTTTTCATCTGTAAGGATATTAGGTGTTTTATTCAGGCTCAGGCTGTTGCCGTGGAGCCTTGTCAGATTTATCGTTTGAGGTATTTGATTGATTCACGGCGCCCCGGGGCGGAAATTTCCATTATGTAGAGGCCGGGGGTGAGGTCGCCGGTGTCGGGGATGAACTCATCGCCGCATCCCATCGGGCCGGCGTCGGCCACCAGGACGGTCTTCCCCTCGGGGGTGTGGACTGTCACGCGGGTCGAGGCCGTCGGGCGGTAATACAGCACCCGCAGTTGACCGTCGACCATCTGTGCCGACCAGTCTCCGTCGGCCACGGGATCGATTCCCGACTGGGAAGTGAAATTCTTGAGCACATAAACCAGTCCGGCATAGGCGTCTATCTTGCCGTATCCCCAGGTGTTGCCCGGGGTGTCGCCGGTGAACTCGTCGTGGCGCGCGGTGGCGGCGAATATCTCCCGCAGGTTGTCGGGGGTCAGCGTGGGACAGGCCTGCAGCCATGTGGCCACGATTCCCGCCACATGCGGCGAAGCCATCGATGTCCCTTGATACACACCGTAGTAATATGTCTTGCCGTTCCACTCCCTGGCCGCCACCTGCTCGGTCTGGGAGTTGGTGCCGTTGAAGGCGGAGACAATCAGGCTGCCGGGGGCGGCGATGTCAGGCTTCATGCGGCCGTCGACGGTCGGGCCGACATTGGAGTACGGGGCGATGTCATTCATCGGGAACCCCGACTCATAATGGCTGCCGTCAAGCTTGGTCAGGCTGTTGCGGGTACTGTATGATGCCACGGTGATGATGCTCTTCCCTACCCCGCCAATCTCGCATGTGCCGTAGCGGTTGTCGGGAATATCCATTACCGGAAGATGCTGCAGGAAGCAGCAATAGTTCTCGTTGGCCCAGGCGTGGACGGTAGTCCCGGGGTCTGCCGTGACAATGATGGCGATGACCTTGGTTGGACGGTAGTCGGTGATGGCCAGCTGTATGTGGGCCATCGGGCGGTCGTTGAGCGGACTGCGCTGGGTGACAATCGAGAAATATCCCCCCGACTCGTCATAAGGCTGCTGCAGGGTCACGGTGCCGTTGTAATCGTTGGCGGCGTTGAAGGCGCGGCTCTGGTAGACAGGCTCCATCGTCTCCTTGTCGACGGTGCAGACCCTGACCTTCATCCCGGCGCCCGGCTCACCCCATATCTGGAGTTCCCCGATGCCCGACATCCCCTCCAGGAAACCGACTCCGGCGAAAAGGCGGTCGTCGGCGTCGGCCATCGTCTTGGATATATGCATGTTTATCAAGGCGTTGTTGCCTCCCGCGCCGACCACGATGCGTCCCTCTCCCGAGAGCTGGTCTATCATCTGGTCGCGCAGCGACGAGCCGTCATGTGGCCCCATCTCGGTGCCGAGGCTCATATTTATCACCGCAGGCTTGCCCGCCTCGTCGGCATAATCGAAGATGAACTTGATGGCGTCGGAAATCCCGGTGTCTATATCCTTGAATGAGGAGAACACCAGGTCGGCGTCATAGGCGACACCGTGGTAGGGGCTTTCCATGTCAGACCCGGCGGCGATGCCCATCACATGGCAGCCGTGGGAATAATAAGCCATATCGGTGCCACGGGCAGTGATGCCCTCCTGGGTGTCATAGCAACTGCCGTAGCTGTAAGGGGCAGGCGGCACACCGGTCTCATCAGCCTGACACCATACTTTCTTGATTCTCAACGTTGTGCCATCCTGGGCAAAAAATGCCGGATGGTTGAAGTCAACCCCTCCGTCAATCACTCCGACAATCGTCCCCTTACCTGAGAAAGGGGTCTCCAGAGGAGCCGAGGCGGCGTGGATGTCGGTGACACGGGTGTCGGCCCGGGCGAGATCCATAAGCATCTTCGCCTTCTGGGCGCCCTGGATGCACTCCACCGACTGCAACGCGGCGACATCCTCAACGCGCTCCACCGGAATCAGCGCCGTCAACACCGTCGGGGTCACGGTCTGGACGGTCACCCCGAGCATTGCCAGGGAGTCGACACACGAAGGATCGTTATACTTGACATACGCCGGGATGGCATCCGGAAGCTCCCCTCCCAGGGCATCCTTGGCGTGAAGAGCGGCCCTCTCTCGGGCCATCAGGTCCATAATGGTGTTGGAAGTCAGTTTCGCCGGGTTGTCGGCATTCACCAGAAAAGAGGACACAAGCATCAGAAGCGGAATCTTTCTCATAACAGTTCCGTGAAAAATGATTAGTGTTGAGTATTCGCAAAGTTAAACATATCTTTGCATTTTACCCCCCCCCAATTGTTAATTGTTGTTAATGCGCAATTTTATTTTCCATTGATTACGAACATCTCGGTTTTACTGTCACATCGAGACACATTAACACTGTTAAACATTAGCAGAATGCAACTCCCCCCGGTTCTCTCCCCCGCAATCCCGCGCAGGATACACAACAGGCCGCATTGAGGATTTTTTACTATATTATCTAAGGTGGATTAACGGAAATTCCGTAAATTTGCAGTCAAGTGTATTTCGAGATATCCGACGATTAGTCAATGAAACTTTTCACCAACGAACAGATACGCGCCATCGAGCGCCACACAATCGAGACCGAGGGGATTCCCCCCGGCGAAATCATCGAGCGCGTGGCCGAAGGGGTGGCCGACGAGATAGCGGCGCGCTGGCGTCCGTCAAAACCCACCATCGTATTCGCCGGCCCGGGCAACAACGGGGCCGACGCCCTGGCTACAGCCCGCCTGCTCCACGACCACGGCTTCCGCCCGGCGATATATCTCTTCAACATCGGAGGTGACAAGCTCTCGGGTGAATGCGCCGCCGTGCGCGACCGCCTGCTTGAGGCGGTGCCAGACGCCGATTTCCACGAGGTCACCAGCCGTTTCACTCCGCCCGACATCACTTCGAGCCACCTGATTGTCGACGGACTATTCGGCGCGGGGCTGCGTGAGGAGCTGCGGGGCGGATTCCAGTCGCTGGTGCAGTATATCAACGACGAGAAACCGACGGTGGTCTCAATCGACCTCCCCTCGGGGATGTTCGGCGACTGGAACCCGCGAATCGTCAACCGCAACACCATCCACGCCACCCTCACCCTGGCCATACAGTTTCCCCGCCTATGCTTCTTCATCCCCGACAACGCCGAACTGGTGGGGGAATGGAAGACCCTCGACGTGGGCCTCAGCCAGCAGGCCATCGCTTCGCTCCCGGCTGAATTCTGCCTGGTGGAGAAACGCGACATACACCGGCGACTGCGCCACCGCAAGGAGTTCGCCTCAAAGGCCGACTTCGGCACCGCCATCCTCTATGCCGGCAGCTACGGCATGATGGGAGCCGCCGTCCTCGCCGCCAAGGGCGCGCTTCGCGGAGGACTCGGCAAGCTGACCGTAAGCTCCCCCAAATGGGGTTACCAGATACTCCAGACAGCCGTCCCGGAAGCGATGTACCGCAACAACCGTGGCGACGCCTGCCTGACAGAAATCCACCCCGAACGCGACTTCTCGGCTATCGCCATAGGCCCCGGCATCGGCACCAACGAGATGACCGTCAAGGCCCTGGAGGATTTCCTGTCGAGCATCGACAAGCCTGTCATCCTCGACGCCGACGCCCTCAACTGCATCGCCCTACGTCCGGCGATGCTCAACAACATACCCATCCTGTCGGTGATGACCCCCCACGCCGGCGAGTTCGACCGGATGTTCGGCCCCCAGCCCTCATCCGAGGCGCGCCTGCGCAAAGCCATCGAGATGGCCAAATACTACAACATCCTCATCATCCTGAAAGGACGCCACACCGCCATCGTGCGCCCCGACGGCAAGATATACTTCAACTCCTCGGGCTGTCCCGGAATGGCCACCCCCGGAAGCGGCGACGTGCTGACCGGGCTCCTGCTGGCGATGATGGCCCAGGGGTATCCCGCCGAAATCGCCTCGATAATCGCCGTCTACATCCACGGCGTGGCCGGGGAGATGGCCCAGGCCGAACATGGGGAATACGGGGTGACCGCCGGCGACATCGCCGCCAACATCGGCCGCGCGATACGCGAGACAATGAAGTGAAACCGCTCCACGTGTCAACCAACAAAACGACCAACGAATGAAAATTACTCACATACTCCTCCTGGCGGCCCTGTCAGTGGCCCCTGTCTCCCTCTCGGCCCAGCAGGCGCAACGCCTGTCGGCCACCAAGGCCAACGACTACGGGCTGACCTACTCCCTGCCGAAGACAATGCTGAAAGTAACCCTTGAGGCAGAGGTGACCGTCAGGAAGCCGGGGGAATTCTACCGGTATGCCCCAAAATACCTCAACGTCTCCGACCCCATCACCAGGGAGTCTCATTCGGTATCGCTCAGGCAGGCCATCATAAGCCCATACGGCATACAGGACCCTGAGGAGACCTACTCCGTGCAGTTCAAATCGGGCTACCCGGTGTATGTGGCCCTCGACCAGGCGGGACTCCCCCTGGCCATCAACACCGAGGAGGCCGCCCGCACGGAGGAAATCACCCTCCCGGAGGCGGTAAAGGCAAAGCCAACCCCGCTTGAGACCCCGGCCGCGCGCCAGGTAATCAGCGAGGAGATGCTCCAGAGCCAGTCGACAGCAAAACGCGCCGAACTGGCCGCCCAGGCGATTTTCGCCCTCCGCCAGACCCGCAGCGACCTCATCAGCGGCCAGGCCGACAACATGCCCCCCGACGGGAAGTCGCTCCAGCTTATGCTCGACAACCTCCAGGCCCAGGAGGAGGCGCTGACCGCCATGTTCCTCGGAACAACCTCTGTCTCCACCCAGGTGGAAAGTTTCATCGTCAATCCCGACGCGCTTGTCGACAACGACAAAGCCCGCATCCCCGTGGCCCGGCTCTCGGCGGTCGAGGGTATCGTAGACCGCGAAGACCTCTCGGGCTCGCCGGTCTACCTCGACCTCTCGGTGGTCTCCAGAGGGGAGATGCCCGTCAACGACAAGGGGCAGACCCTCTCCTTCCCGAAAAACGGCATACCCTACCGTATCCCCGGCGAGATGCAGGCAACAGTGACACACGAGGGGGAGACCTACGCCTCCCGCCGGATTCCGGCCTCTCAGCTCGGCATCGTCTACGGCCTGGCCCCCAACTCGTTCACCGACAAGAAAGCGCCGATATACGTCATCTACGACTCCACCTCGGGAGCCATCCTGCGCCAGGGGCCGGCCATGCAGTGACTTCCTGACTTAACCAGCACCGACACCTCAGAATGGGCAACCGCGTCAATGACAGAGAACGGCTCAAGAAGCTGCTTGCGCTCGAAGCCAAGGAGCGCCTGCGGGATGAACTCTTCGACCGCCTCCTCGACGGCGGCGAGGAGGTCAGCCTGCTCACCTATGAGCCTATGATTGACGCCGGAGACTTCAACCCCAACATATACATCGTCAAGGAGGGGCTTATAAGAGGCACATACCTCGACCGCAACAACGAAATCACCGCCGGATTCGCCCTCCCCGGCACCCTCCTGATTTCTTTCCACAGCTATTACGACGGCGAACCGTCATACTACCGCTACGAGGCTTGCTGCCCGACGGTGGTGGTGCGCATCCCCAAAGCATATTTCGACTCCCTGGCCAGGGAGTCCCACGAGTTCGCCCTATGGGTGATGAGCGCCCACCAGAACCAGCTCTACTACACCGAGGTGCGCCACCGTCTCCTAAGCGGCGACGCCAAGAAACGCCTCCTGCAGCTGACCCGCAGGCTGTCGTCGGTTTTCCCGGCCACCGGAAACGCCGACACGGCGGGGGTCGGTGACAGCCACGACATGAAGATGAAGAAGCAGCTCCACGGCCGCCACAAGACAATACTCTCCATCGTCCCCTCGAAAATCATCGCATCATACCTTGGCATAACCGAGCAACACCTCAGCAAAATAAAGAAGGAGATTCTGAAGGAAAACTCAGGGAAATGACCCGAAAACAGACATTTCCGCAACACTCCTGAGGAAATCACTATACAATTTCCCTCTCACCGCCGCAGATAAGTAACTGGTCGAAATTATTTTAATGTTTGTTCGAGAAAAATCTTCTAAAAATTTTACTCGAAGAAACATTGAAATAAGATGACCGGTTAATATAAAATAATTTTGAACAGTTACTTAAGTAACTGGTCGAAATTATTTTAATGTTTGTTCGAGTAAAATTTTTAGGAGATTTTTCTCGATGAAGAGGGAGTGTAGCGAGCTACACGACTGATGAAGAGAGGAAAAGATTCAAA
>CAMWVQ010000013.1 GCA_947177635.1 uncultured Porphyromonadaceae bacterium
CCCCCCGCTCCGCCGGGAGGGACGCGGCGGCCTGATTTGCGACCCCGCCCCGCCCCTTATAAATCGGATTAAACATATCGGCTAAAAGCCGGAGAGATAGCGGTTTTCAACGTTTTTAAGAAAAATATCGCGAAAACACGCCCTGATTAGAAATAAATCAGTATATTTGCGAAAACAAAAATCCATAATACATCAAAACCCGACTGACAATGAAGCAATCCGACATTGACTGGACCTCCCTCGGCTTCGGCTACGTCCCGACCGACTACAACGTCCGCTGCTACTACCGCGACGGGAAATGGGGTGAAATCGAAGTATCCTCATCGGAGACAATCGAGATGCACATCGCCGCCACCGCCCTCCATTACGGCCAGGAAATCTTCGAAGGCCTCAAGGCCTTCCGCGGAAAAGATGGCAAAGTCAGGGTTTTCCGCCCTCTGGAGAACGCCCACCGCATCCAGGAATCGGCGCGAGGCATCAAGATGGCCGAGATTCCCGACGAACTCTTCCTTGAGATGACCCGCAAGGTGATCGCCCTCAACGAACGCTTCATCCCCCCCTACGGCAGCGGCGCGTCGCTCTACATCCGCCCGCTGGAAATCGGCATGTCGGCCCAGGTAGGCGTCAAGCCCGCCAGCGAGTATTGCTTCATAATGCTCGTGACCCCCGTCGGCCCCTACTTCAAGGAGGGATTCAAGCCCACCAACATATGCATAATGCGCGAGTATGACCGCGTGGCCCCCCGTGGCACAGGCCGCTGGAAAGTCGGCGGAAACTACGCCGCCTCCCTCGGAGCAGGCGAACGCGCCCACGAGCTCGGCTACTCGGCCGTCCTCTACCTCGACCCCAAAGAGAAGAAATACCTCGACGAGTGTGGCCCCGCCAACTTCTACGCCATCAAGGACGGCAAATACATCACCCCCGCCTCCGACTCGATTCTCCCCTCAATCACCAACGAGTCGCTCATGCAGCTGGCCAAAGACTTCGGAATGGAGGTTGAACGCCGCCACATCACCGTAGACGAGATTCCCGACTTCGAGGAAGCCGCAGCCTGCGGAACCGCAGCCGTCACCTCACCCGTCGGTGAAATCCACGACCTCGACAACGACGTCAAGTATGTCATCGCCAAGGACGGCAAGCCCGGCCCCGTGACCACACGCTTCTACGAGACCCTCAGCGCGATACGCCTGGGAGAAATCGAAGACAAGCACGGCTGGAACATGGTGCTCGACCTCTGACACCCCGCGCCGACAACACCTAACCGACGATGATGTCAGACTACAACAGAATCATCGACAAATATTATCCCGAAGGGTCACCCCTCCGGGATATATATTTGCGCCATTGCCGACAGGTGGCCGACAAGGCCCTCGCCATCGCCGAGGCCCGCGGGCTGACCCTCCCCCCAGCCGAAATCGAAGCCGCCGCCATGCTCCACGACATCGGCATATTCCTCTGCGACGCCCCCTCCATCGGATGCCACGGCCAGGAGCACTACCTCCGCCACGGGATGCTCGGCGCCGACCTGCTGCGCCGCGAGGGCGCGCCCGAGGCGTTGGCCCGCGTGGCCGAACGTCATACAGGCTCGGGAATCACCCGCGAGGAAATCATCGCCGACATGCTCCCGCTCCCCACCGACCGCTGCCTCATGCCCGAGACCACCCTCGAACGCCTCATCTGCTACGCCGACAAGTTCTACTCCAAGTCAGGCGACATGGCCGAGAAGCCCCTCCCGAAAGTGATGGTCTCGATGGCCCGCTTCGGCCCCGAACCCTTCGCCCGGTTCAACGACCTGCACCGGGAATTCGGCCTTAAATAAAGTTAATAAACTTTAATATTCCATTTATGCCTCATTCCGCGCCCCAATGCCGTTTGGCGGGGCGCGGATTTTTCATTAATATTGCGTAAATTTGCAGTGTAGAGTATGGAGGCGTGAACGCCCTCATCGGATACCATCCCTCTCCTGTCAAATACCCGCGCCGACGCGTGGCCGCAACGGCCACATCCCCCCTTCCCCTCTCCCCCCCTTACGAATCCGGCCACTCTCTCCCCTGCGACTGTCCGCATTCATCCCCCAGGCGCCCCTCCGGGAAGACAGCTTCCGGCCCACGACGGCCGATAGCCCTTTCCTTTTAGCCCCGCTAATAAAAAAACAACATAAATGACAGGTAAATGGAATTATTTACCCCTGACACAAGAAGAGCAGCGCATCGAGACGGAGCTTGCAAAACGCTACGCCTCGGTCCCCCCTGTGAGCCAGTTGCTGGTCGAGCGAGGGATTACTTCAGTGGAAGAAGCTGACCGCTTTTTCCATCCCCAGCTGAAGAATCTCCACGACCCGTTCCTGATGCCCGACATGGACAAGGCTGTCGAAAGGCTCAACCGAGCCATGGGGTCAAAGGAGAAGATAATGGTCTACGGCGACTATGACGTCGACGGCACAACCGCCGTCGCCCTGGTCTACAAGTATCTCCAGAACTTCTACTCCAACATCGATTACTTCATCCCGACCCGCTACGAAGAGGGCTACGGGATTTCATCAGAGACAATCGACGAGTTCGCCGCCTCAGGCGTGAAACTCGTCATAATCCTCGACTGCGGCATAAAGGCCAACGAGGAAATCGCCCACGCCAAGGAGCACGGCATAGACTTCATAATCTGTGACCACCATGTCCCCGACGACCAGCTCCCGGGCGCGGTGGCCATCCTCAACCCGAAGATGCCCGGCTCAACCTACCCCTGCCCCCACCTTTCAGGCTGCGGGGTCGGCTACAAGCTGATGCAGGCGTTCTCCATCAGCAACGGCATACCGCAGACCGACCTCGAAGGGATGCTCGACCTGGTGGCCGTGTCAATCGCCGCCGACATCGTCCCGATGGTCGACGAGAACCGCGTGATGACCTACTGGGGCCTGCGGCGCCTCAACTCCAACCCCAACATGGGCATCAGGGCCATAATACGCATCTGCGGCCTCGCAGGCAAGGAAATCACCATCTCAGACGTGATTTTCAAGATAGGCCCGCGCATCAACGCCTCGGGCCGCATGCAGAGCGGCCGCGAGGCGGTAGACCTGCTGGTAAGCCGCGACATCGCCGACGCATCGCAACGCGCCCGCAACATCGACCAGTACAACAAAGACCGCAAGGAACTCGACAAGCGCATCACCGAGGAAGCCAACGCCATCCTCTCGCAGCGCATCGAGGCCGGCAGCAACAAGAAATCGATTGTCATCTTCAACAAAGACTGGCACAAGGGAATCATCGGCATAGTGGCCTCTCGCCTTACCGAGCTTTACTACAAGCCATCGGTGGTGCTGACCCTCTCCAACGGCCTGGCCACCGGCTCGTCGCGCTCCGTGCAGGGATTCGACATCTACTCCGCTGTCGACTCCACGCGCGACCTGCTCGAGAACTTCGGCGGACACACCTACGCCGTCGGGCTGTCGCTCAAGGAGGAGAACATCCCCGAGTTCACCCGCCGCTTTGAGGAATATGTGGCGGCCAACATCCTCCCCTCACAGCTCAAGCCGACCTACGAAATCGACGCCCTGCTGACATTCTCTGAGATAACCCCCGAGTTCATCTCCACCCTGCGCCGCTTCAACCCATTCGGGCCCGGCAACCTGAAACCGGTATTCTGCTCGCGCAACGTGATGGACTTCGGCACATCCAAGCTGGTAGGCCGACAGCTCGAACACATAAAGCTCGAATTGGTCGACGACACCTCCGGAAAGGTCTTCAACGGCATCGCCTTCAACAAGGCCCACCTCTTCGAGGCCATCCACGCCGGCAAGCGGTTCAACATCTGCTACACCATCGAGGACAACAAACACCAGGCCGCCCAGAACGCCATCCAGCTCCAGGTCAAGGAAATCTCGATTGTCGACTGACCTCTCCCCCACCGCGACCTGACAACGAAGCAACAACACAAATAATCTTGTGCAATCCACACAACCATACGACGTGGATTGCACAAGATTTTTTGTATATCACGAATAGGCAAGGGAATAATCCAAGTGAAGTGTTCCCTGAATAGTACCATATGCATGATTCGCCCACGAATCAGTAGGATTCGATGCCGGATATGTGTCAGATTTTGAAGTTATTCGTCTCAGGCAAATATGTTTAACCGGCTGTCTCAAGCGAGTTTATACATTTACAGCCAGCCCCCTGTCTCTGTGAATGTGTGGCTATCCGAGGGACATACAAAGTCAAACAGAGAGAGCCTGAAAGTCTTTACCGGACGCCCGCCTATAATTTGTATATGACATAGCTGTCAGCGGACACACACTTTCACCACTGCCCCCGACGATGTCTTGACCACATATATGCCGGATGGCAGCCCACTCGCCGCGCAACGTTTCCCGGCGATGTCATACACTTCGAAATCGCAATCAGGCACAACCTGGATTGCTCCGTCATTCACCGACACCCCGGTGTCAACATCCATCTTTATGCCGGCATCCGACGCAAAATCATACTCCACGATGTTCTTGAAGACTCCCCACGACGGGTGCGCCCGGTATGCCTCAACACACCCCTGCGGAACATACACCACACATGTTTCTGCGTCAACCTTGTCTGTTCCAATGTTTGCATATTCATATATAGCCTCGGGAGAATCATACTCATCCTCTTCCGAAGAAGATAAATATGAATCCCAGTCTGCCGATAGCCCATTGGACAAATCGGGAGCAACTGCTGCCGGCCATAAAAGTTCGTCCTTGTTTGTCAATACCTTTATATCCATCGGGACTGAGGATGGACAATAGATTACCTCCAGATTGCCACAATCAGTCATACAATCAGACATAAAACAACCCTCGGGAGTATATTCAGGCATTGTCAGGCTCTTCAATTCAGGAAGCCCGTTGAGAGATTCCAAGCCGACGCACATCCCGTAGGTTTCCTCAAAAATCGTCGGCATAACCAAAGTAGTGATTTTCGGAAAGTCATTCAACACAAATATTCCAATTCCATTCATTGCCGACAAATCAAGGTATTCAAGGTCAGGCCAATGACTGAATGAAAACCTGTCAAGGACAAATCTTGGAGCCTTGAACTCCTTCATGCCGATAAAAGTCAGGTCAGACATTCCTATATTCAGGACAACATCAGATGACACTATCATCTCTTTCAAAACCGGCAAACCTCCAATATCACTTACATGTGACGTTTCTCCCAAATCAATCATTTCCAATTTAGGGCAATCATATACTGCGGAAACCGACCTCACTGTATTTGGGATGATCACCGACACCACCTCCTGTTGATTGACTATCCCTCTGACCTTTACCACTGTATATGTGACACCCCCGTAATCCACCGTATGCGGAAATTCAAGGCATCCGTCTTCCAATGGGAACTGATATCCCACTTCTCCATAGTATGATTGTATGTCAGGGTTCTCTATCATAATTTCCCCCGAGGCAGGATCTGCATCCCAATCCGATGAGTAGTGAAAACCATTCACTTCAAACTTCAAGACTACTTCTGCTTCTGATTGATTCCCAATCAGCAATGCAAGTAACGTCAAGAAAAAAACTATCACTCTATTTTCCATAATCACATTTATTTACAAAACTACAAATCGCTTGGAATCAAAAACCTGCCCATTGGCAGCGACAACCAATAGGTGAACTCCACTTTTTAAGTCATCACATGAGACTGATATGGTATTCTCCTTCTTAGGCAACATAACGTACTTTTCAAAGTTCCCTTCTGCAGAGTAGACCAAAAGGAATATATCTTCAAAAAACGATAGCCCCTCCATTTCCCCATTGCCATCCCTTATTTCAACTATGGTTTTATCCGCTGTCGGGTTAGGAGAAATACTCCAAATCTGTAATTCGGGGTGAACTTCCTCTCCAGCGATAAAATAGGTATATTCATACGGGATTTTGTTAGGAGCCGTTATTGTTATCGTTAATGGTGATAGAACATCGTTTAATTCTCCCTTTTTCCCACGAAAAGCCACAAGCCGTCCGTTAGCGTCAATGATGGAAATCCTACAATCGGGGACATAATCAACCTCAACCTTCACATTCCTCAACGGAGCTTTATCTTTGGCATATAGTTGATTATCTGCCGACAAATCTCCATTGAGACAGTCTCTGATGTCAAATTTGGGGACAACCGATATTTCCACTCCAGAAAATTTTGTGGGTAATTCCGTATTAACCCACATAGAAGGATCACCGAACAAATGGTATATTCGCTCGTTATATTGCGCTTGTTTATTAGACATACCATAATGCGCTTTTTGAAAAGCACGTCCGGTGTCAAGTATTTTCCCTAAAGTAGGATAACTTTCTTCCACTTCGGGAGTCGTATAATAGGAATGGCTAGTATCCACCAGATAATTAAATCCCGGATTAGGCCATATCCCATTTATAAATCCTACTGCCATCGCATCATTCATTCCCATACAAGAATATTCACTGGCGGCGAAAACGGCATATGCTCCCCCATCGGGATTTCTCATCAAGGCCTGCGCCAATCCCTCTTTAGGCAAGGCTCCATCACAATCCTTAGAATAATCATCCCCATAATATCCTGTTGAACATGACATATTGAAAAACAATGGGAAACCCACTGAAGAATTAGATAATGACAATGCAGACGTATTGGTATATTTTTTACTATTTGGCATAGCAGAACATACCCAGTAATTTTTGGAACCATGCCCACAATTTAGCACAAACAATGCACCTTTTTGTATATTTTCATTAATCGCTTCTGATGTTCCATTCCATGCAAAATTTGGTCTTTGCAAATACAACGGGATTTGAGCCCCATTACCATATTTAGATGCCCAATATTTAGGATTCGCATATGAAGGCGCCGAATAATTTCTTATTCCATTAACACCGCAATGCGACATATAATTGAGAATTTGTTCACAAGTATACACAAACGGTTCATAAGTTTGTTGCATCTCATCATTTCGCACGGTGAATATACCTGTATAAATAGCTGTCTCATAATATTCTTGATTTGTTGTAGGAGTTTTTTGAGACATTACGATTTTGGATAACGTGTTCGCCGCCTCTATTGCGCTACGTGAGGGAATACGTCCAATATAAATGTCAGGAATACTGTCTGAATCCAAACATGAATATGGAAAGTCTGTCATATATTTTCGCACCCCATAACCCATATTTTTCCATCCATCGTAACTATTAGGGACACCTGGAACAACACTTCCATCTCCAACCATCAGAACATATTTAAGATTTGGATTCTTTTCATAAACATCAGCAATAGACCTTTTGACCTTATCATAAGTCCAACTATCATCATAAATTTCAACCACATTGAACCCACATTGCTGTTTCCATTTCACAAACTCAGACATTGATGGTTGAAACTTTTTGGAAGATACAATCAGGTATGATTGAGAAAAATAAGGTGGTTTAACACCAAAGTTCGCCAATTCCGCAACGGGAGGCTCACTATATTCGAAAAACAGTTGATATTCAAAAGAAGTGTATATGATTACGTTCTTTTTCGCAAAATCATATCTTACGGGTATTATCTCAACCCCTGCCATAAGTTCTTGCCCTCTCCAACCTATGCAATGTAATTTTGCGACTGAATCCGAAGATGCTATAATCCCTGTTAAAGCTTCTGTATCCGGGTCAGAGTCCTCCGTCGGTAATGCCGGCGATAAAATTTTACTTGACAACAACCTCATTGGCAATGAGATACTATCATTACAAACCATTCTGACCTCCACATTGCTCACACCCTTCGGTAACGCGAAACAATCTACCCTGAACGGAAGATCCGGGGAATCACCATCAATGAAATACCCAAAGTCCTGCAGCCTTACTGAGTAACATCCGTTCAGGTCTTTGGACTCATCAAAAAACAACGAACCCAAGGAATACGACACAGTGATTCCTGTAGAATCCTGTTCTACGGATACTGCAGTCAGACTCGTCTCATTTGCTGAAATCCTCATATTGGAATGAGGGTCATAATGGAAACTTTCTGCGACAACAGAGGTGACTGTAATCACTAATGCTGTCAGTAGCAACAATAGTTTTTTCATAAGAAAGATGTGTTAAGGTAAATGATACTGATCGAGGTTTTGAATACCTGCTTTAATGCTTGCACACAAAAAACCCGTGATTGCAGCTCTTCTTTCTAAACAAGGGGAAAGAGAGTTTTCGCAAATATATGCAGAGTTTTTCGATTTTCCAAATAAATTTTAATTTTTCCTAAAAAAACACACAAGACAGCCTGTTATGATATTTGATTATGATATTTGACATCACGATGACAGGTTTTGTCTTTACAACCACCTTGCCTTCTCTGATATCTCGTTCAACATCTCGTCAGACATCAAAACAAAAACGTATGACACCGTGCCTTCCGGCAAAGTGTCATACGTCATACGGGGGATTTGTGGCAGTTCAGCCTATGCCACTACGCTGTGTTTGTCCGCTCCTCTCAGGCTTCGGGCTGGAGAGGTTCGATTTCGGCAAGGTTGCGCGAAAGGTCGTCGGCGGAGAGGGAATAGTTCTGGAGGTCGCCGGCGAGGAATTTGTCGTAGGAGGCCATGTCGATGAGTCCGTGGCCAGAGAGGTTGAAGAGAATCACCTTCTCCTCGCCGGTCTCCTTGCAACGCTTGGCCTCGCGGATGGTGGCGGCGATGGCGTGGCACGACTCCGGTGCCGGGATTATCCCCTCGGCACGGGCGAAAAGCACACCCGCCTCGAAACTCTCAATCTGGTCGATGTCGACCGCCTCCATAAGGCCGTCTTTAAGCAGCTGTGAAACAATCACTCCCGCGCCGTGGTAGCGCAGGCCTCCGGCGTGGATGTTGGCCGGGGAGAAGTTGTGGCCGAGGGTGTACATAGGCAGCAGGGGGGTGTATCCGGCCTCATCTCCGAAATCATACTTGAATTCCCCACGGGTAAGCTTGGGACAGCTCGCCGGCTCGGCGGCCACGAA
Organism: uncultured Porphyromonadaceae bacterium; assembly: GCA_947177635.1. GTDB lineage: Bacteria > Bacteroidota > Bacteroidia > Bacteroidales > Muribaculaceae > UBA7173. Next base: position 8,961 of record CAMWVQ010000013.1, read on the forward strand.
ACGGGTATGCGCCTTCCCCTCCTCGCCCGCTATGCGGTGGCGCATGAATGGGAAAGCCAGTCCGCCGAAGTTGCTGCCGCCGCCGAAGCAGGCAATCACCACGTCGGGATACTCCCCGGCCATCTCCATCTGCCTCTCGGCCTCAAGTCCGATGACAGTCTGGTGAAGGGCTACATGGTTAAGCACAGACCCCAGGCAATACTTGCAGTTGGGGGTGGTGCGCGCCAGCTCCACCGCCTCCGAGATGGCCGTGCCGAGCGACCCCTGGTAATTGGGGCAAGCTGTCAGTATGTCTTTCCCGGCGCGGGTAGACATCGACGGCGACGGGGTCACCTGGGCCCCGAAGGTCTGCATTATGCTGCGGCGGTAAGGCTTCTGCTCGTAAGATATCTTAACCTGGTAGACGGCCGAGTCGATGCCATACATGCTGGCCGCATAGGCCAAAGACGCGCCCCACTGGCCTGCGCCGGTCTCGGTGGTGATATTCGTGATGCCCTCCTGCTTGCAATAATAGGCCTGGGGTATCGCGGAGTTGAGCTTGTGGGAGCCCATCGGCGAGACACTCTCGTTCTTGAAATAAATGTGAGCCGGAGTCGCGAGAGCTTCCTCAAGCCCGTAGGCCCTCACGAGGGGGGTCGAACGGTAATACTTGTATTTCTCCCTCACATCTTCAGGAATCTCGATCCAGGCGTCTGTCTGGTTCAGCTCCTGGTCACAACACTCCCTGGCGAACACCGGATAGAGGTCTTCAGCCTTTAGCGGCTGTCGCGTGGCGGGGTGGAGCGGAGGCAGGGGCTTGGTTTTCATATCCGCCTGGATATTATACCAATAGCGGGGAATCTCCTCTTCATCGAGGAAGTAACGTTTGCGTTGTCTGTCCATATATGATTATCTCTTATACCTCAGGAGAAGAGGCCGTGGTTGAACAATGTGATTTATGGCATTATGTTCTGTCAACATACGCCTGCACAAAGTTACGACTTTTTCTGAAACACCGATGCAAAACATCCATCTTTAAGAGGCCATTATCGCAACAACTTCACGGGGCCACGGGCAGGTGTCGGCAATTCAATCAAAAACACACCGAAAACAAACATAATCCATCCGACACCGCCCAACTTACGAAAGATAACCTACCCCCCCCCAATTTTAAAACTCATTAAAATCTTTTTATTTTTTGTTGTATTTTTGAAACCTATTTTCTAAATTTGGCAAGTCGATTAGTCAGACAGTCGCCCGGTTCAGCCGCCGCCGACATCCTTTTTTGACAAAAATGAACCATTACAAATTGGCAAGCCGATATTGCCAATCATTATCAATTTAATATAATAGTCATATGAAGAGTCATTTCACATTAGCTCTCGCGGCAGCTGTCGCGCTGTGTGCAAACGCCGAAAGCCGTCAGCAGGCGGTGGGCCGGATCTCGATGGAAGCTCCCGGGTTCCAGCAGAAGACCACAGCACTCACAATCTCCAAGAAGACTCCTTCCCGCGCCAAGGCAATCCAGAAATTCGCCGGCGAGTATGAATGGTCGCGCTACGACATGCTCGACTACAACAAGACTCTGACCAGCACCCTCGAATTCACCCTTATTGACGCCACCACAGGTGAGTTCCAGATTTCAGGCTGGCCCTGCGGCGGCTCGATGACAGCCTTCATCGATCCCGAAGCGGCCACGATGAAAATCAAGACCTTCCAGAAGACACGCGACATGTTAGGTGAAGACACCTACTTCTACATCAAGGATTGGGACGGCGCCTCTTACGCCTACGGCACCAAAGAGCAGGAGTGGACTGTAGGCACCATCAGCGGCAAAAACATCATCTTCCCCCAGGATGAAATCTGGACTCTCGGCAACTATCCCGACAACTGGATGTACTGGACTGTCACCAGCGAGAACAGATTCACCTTCATGGGTGAGGATGAAGAGGAGGAACTCCCCTCAGAGCCCATCGAAGGTGTGGACGCAATCGCCGGAGAGTATGAATACAACTTCAACGGCCTGCTCAACAACATGTCAGGCCCGCAGGTCGGCTCACTGACCATCGCCGTGACAAACGCCGCCACCGGAGAAGTATCCATAACCGGATGGCCTCAGAACTTCGTGGTTACCGGCACTTTCAATCCCACCGCTGGCACCCTCACCATCCCCAACAAGCAGTATCTCGGACGCGATGCTTCCGGAGATGACAACTACTTCTACCTCAAGGGAGTCAACAACGAAGGAAACATCCTCAGCGGAGCCAACTCCGAAGCCGCGACTGTCGGCACCGTCAACGGCCTCACCGTAACCTTCCCCGAACTTGACATCTGGGCAATCGGCGACTTCAACAATGAGGCTTTGGGCTACTGGTGGCTTTCATACCGCAACGTCTTAAACGGCGTCGACCCCAACTTCGACCCCAATGAGGGATGGGAAGACTTCTGCACCGCCGTCTTCGAGGACGGATGGGTACTTCCCAGCTACAACATCGACGGTGTGCCCGTTCTCCCCGCCGACATGCCCTGGACCGTCAACGTGCAGAAGAGCCTGACCGAGGAAGGCACCTACCGCCTCGACAACCCCTACACTGCCGAGGACTGCCCCATCCCCGCTTCAGCTGTCAAGGATGGCGGCTACATCGTCTTCTCCATCGCTGATCCCGAATTCGTGACTGTGCTCCCCGGCGTCTTCTCAGGAGCCATGAACAGCACCAACAAGATCTGCTGTCTCAACTACGGAGGCTTCTATATGGCCAAGGGCTTCACCAAAGAGGAGATTATCGCGGGCATCGAAGGCTTCGAACCCTCGACCTACGATGAGGCCACCCACATCGTCACCATACCCCAGTGTGGTTTCAACTTCCCCGGAGCAGATGACAAGTATTACACCTGGCAGGACCAGAGCGGCACAAGCCTCGCCGACAACATGAACACCAAGCTCACCCTCTCACGCGGCACCTCAGCCATCTCCAACGTTGAGGTTGACGACGCCAACGCCCCCGTTGTATATTACAACCTCCAGGGCATGCGCGTGGAGAATCCCGCCAACGGCGTGTTCATCCGCGTTCAGGGCTCACAGGTAACCAAGGTTGCCAAGTAAGTGACCATCTGAACTGAACAATCCCACACGAGGCTGCGACGTGAATCTCCACGCCGCAGCCTTTTTCATCCCCCGCCACTCCGGCAGGCGAGAAAACGGTTCCGGAGGAATCTTTCCCGTCAGCCCGGATGTCGGGCGGTTTCAGAAAAGATTCCTCCGGAACCGAAGTCTCAGCCTGTGGCCGTCGGGGTCAGGCCTCGTCGAGGTCTGAGGCGTCGCGCTCGAGTATTGATGCGGCCAGGGAGTCGCCGGTCTGCACGATTGACACCAGGGGGTAGAGTTTCCGGGCCACATCGTAGCTCTTGCAGTCCTCCAGGCTGTGCTGGTTCACGCCCCACGCGCCCATATGCCACCTGATGGCGAGCATCTCGGCATCGCTCATCTCCAGGCCGCTGCAGAGCACCACCACGAGCGACTTCTCGCCGTGGCCCATCGGGAAGTTCTTGTAAGTCAGCTTGTATCCTTCAGAGTCCTCCCACTGCCCCAGGGCATTCTTGCGTTTCTTCACCGAGCGGCGGTAGATGTCGGCCTTGCAGACATCGTGGAGCAGCGCCGAGATGATGATGCTGTCGCGGGTGACCTCCTTCTCCAAGGTGGGGTCGAGGGGCTTCATCGCCTCCCATACGGCCAGGGCCGATTTCGCCACATTAAGGGAGTGGAGCGTCAGGCCCCCCTCCACATTCAGGTGGTGGTTGGCCGAGGCCGGGGCCTCGAAGAATCCGAGCCTCTCTATCTCCTCTATGACATAATCCACCCCCTCGCGGCCGGTGGATTTCAGCATCTCTATGAATTCAGCCTTTACGGCATCCTTGTCTATTTTCATAAGTAAGTAACTGTTCAAAATTATTTTATATTAACCGGTCATCTTATTTCAATGTTTCTTCGAGGAAAATCTTCTGAAAATTTTACTCGCAACAAACATTAAAATAATTTCGACCAGTTACTTAACTAAATTGTTTTCATTCACTCAAACAATTGCCGGGAAGGGCGTATCAGCTCCCCCGCGCGGCGTCACCACCCGATGGTGACAGCCACCGACTCCATCCTGGCGGGAATCGGGGGGGTCACCTTGGCCAGCTTGATTTTCCCGCCAAGAACGGCGGGGAACTCCCGCTTTATGCGGTCGCGCATCCTAAGCAGCACATTCTCGAGGAGCGCCGACGGCTCGGCCATCACCTCCCTGACCACACCGGCCACTTTGGAGTAGTCGAGGGCGAAAGCCACGTCATCAGTCACGGCGGCCCTCTCCATATCATACTCAAGCGTCAGCGAGACCTCGAACCGGTTGCCCACCAGACGCTCCTGGGGCAGCACGCCGTGGTTGGCCTGCAGCGACAGCCTCTCTATCTCGACATATCCTTTCAACATATGGCGGTATGCTTTTTTTCAGACGCAAAGTTAGTCAATTTAGGCGGAATGATGCCCCGAAATAGAGCGGAATTTCGTAACTTTGTTGCTAAGTTTCCAATCAGACCGTAATGTATTTCGCATTCAACAACATATTGCCTTTAGTGTGGATATGCCTCGGGACAGCCGTGGGCGCGATGATTTATCTGCTGACCGTCTACCGGCGGTTCACCCGCCTGCGCCCTCCCGCCGAGGAGGATGCCGTCCCTGACGCCGACCTGCCGGGAGTCTCGGTTATCATATACGCCCGCGACAACGCCTCGGAGCTGCGCGAGAACCTCCCCGAAATCCTCGCCCAGGAGTATCCTGAGGGGAAGATGGAGGTGATAGTGGTCAATGACGGTTCGGTCGACGATGTAACCGACGTGGTCAACCATCTCGGGCAGCAGCACCCCAACCTCTATATCACTTTCGTACCCGACGAGGCCCACAACCTCAGCCGCAAGAAACTCGCCGTATCGCTGGGAATCAAGGCGGCAAAGAAGGAGACGGTGGTGCTGACCACCGCCGAATGCCGTCCGGCGTCGAGGTTCTGGCTCAGACGGATGGCCGCGCCGTTCCGGAAGTCAGACGTTGTGCTCGGGTGGGCCGCCATCGACAACCTTTCGGGGCATTCACTCCGCTTCGACGAGGCCGCCCGCGGCACAACCTGGATTTCCGCCGCCCTGAACAGACGTCCTTACCGTGGCACCGCCTTCAATCTCGCCTACAGGCGCGACCTCTTCTTCGAGGCCAAGGGATTCTCGCGTTCGCTCAACCTCCACAACGGCGATGACGACATTTTTATCCACCAGATCGCAAACCGCGGCAACACTTCGGTTGTTCTATCACCTGACGCGCTGATGACAGTCAGCTTCCAGCGGCCCAAAGCGGCCTACCGCGACCTGCGCCTGCGCCATTGCTTCACCCAGAGGCGCCTCCCCAAGGGGGCCAGACGGCTGCTGGGAAGCGGCACCCTGGCGATGTGGGTCTGGGTGGCGGCCGTCGCCACCGGGGTGGTATTCTCCCTCCCCAACTGGTTCCCCTCCTGCCTGTTCGCCGCCACTGTCCCCGCTCTGTGGATTCCATTGACGGTCAACTGGCTGCGCACCGGCCGCACACTTGGAATCAAGCTATCCCCCGCCCTGCTGTGGTGGGAGATGCTATGGCGATGGCTTCCCGGCCTGCGGTGCAGACTCGCATGCGGGTCAAGCGACCGCAGAAACTTCACATGGCACACCAAAAAGATAAAATGACGCCGACATTGACCCGATACCTCAGACTTATCACATGCCTCCTGCTGACCGGCCTCCTGCTGGCGTCAGGAGGCGATGACCTTTACGCCAAAAAGAAAAAGTCTTCACGCAGAACGCGCACGACAAAGACCCGGAAATCACGGAAATCCAAAAGGAAGAAGAAATCGGCGCCCCCATTGCCGGTCGTGGTTCTCGGCTCGACCGGCCCGATTGACGCGCCTGAGCCGTTCGTGACCCTGCCGCAGGTCAATGATGCCCCCGACGGACTCGACGGCCGCACCATCGCCCTCTGGCCCAGCCACGGAAAGTATTACTCAGGCGCGTGGGTATGGCAGCGGCCTCGCCTGTTCGGCACCGTCGAAGACCTGCTCTCACGCGCGTTCGTCGACCCGTATGTCACCCCGATGCTTGAAAACGCCGGGGCCTACGTCATGATGCCGCGCGAACGTGATTTCTCCCACCGTTCGCTCATCGTCGACCACGACTGGAGCAGCGGCGACGGCCGCTTCGCCACCACTTCGGGACGCCACAAATGGGAGGCGTTGCCCGACAGCACCGGCTTCGGCCACCGTGGCAGCTACCTGCTGCAAGGCGACAACCCCTTCCTGATGGGTTCTTCCGGGATGGCAAAGACCGTGGAACCGGAGGATTCGGCGGAGATGTCTGTCGCCGAATGGTATGGAACCGCGCCCGAAGAGGGTGACCGCGCCGTCTATGTCTCCTACAAATCATTCCCCAACAGCGCGACCGACGCGGTCTACACCGTCAACCATCTCGGGGGTTCCTCGAAGGTGACAGTCAACCAGCGAATGGGGGGAGGCACATGGGTCTATATCGGCACATATCCTTTCTCCGCCAAGGCCGGCACACTGCCGCTCGTGACCCTCTCCAACATCTCGGCCGACGAGGATGCCGTGGTGTCGGCTGACGCCGTGAAAATCGGCGGCGGCATGGGGCAGGTGGCCCGCTCGAAAGGGGCCGGCTCACCGCAGGTGTCGGGATACCCGGCCTTCCTCGAAGGAGCCAGGTATTACCTCCAGGGAGCAGGATTCCCCGAGGAGGTCTACAGCCCCAACAAGGGGGAGAACGACTATATGGACGACTACATGTCGCGCGCACTCTGGGTCAACTGGCTGACCGGCGGCTCCGAGATGCTTCCCGACTCCATCGGCCTGAACGTCCCGGTCGACATGGTGCTGGCCTTCCACACCGATGCCGGAATCAAGACCGACTCCACAACCGTCGGCACCCTCGGCCTATACTCGACCGACGGCGGAAACCCGCTCGGCAACGGCACATCACGTTACGCCAACCGCGACCTGACCTCGGCCGTCACAACCCAGGTGATAAATGACATACGCCGTCTCTACGACCCCTTCTGGAGCTCGCGCGGCAACCGCGACAGGCGTTATTACGAGGTGCGCGAGACAAAGGTGCCGGCGATGATCATCGAACTTCTCTCCCACCAGAACTTCGAGGACATGAAACACGCCCTCGACCCGGAGTTCCGATTCATCGTCGGGCGCGCCGTCTACAAGGGAATCCTGAAATTCCTCGCCGAGCGATACAACCAGCCATATACCGTGCAGCCGCTTCCTGTGGAGGCATTCGCCATCCACGCCGACGGCGACGGATACTACACCCTCACCTGGCGTCCGGTATCAGACCCTCTGGAACCGACAGCCTCCCCCACCGGCTACATCATCTATGAGGCCACCCCCGACCGCCATTACCATCCGGTGGCGAAGACCGACATCCCCTCCTGGACAACCCGGGTGGATGATGACAAAATCCACGCCTACTATGTTGTGGCGGCCAACGACGGCGGAGTCTCATTCCCCTCCGAGGTGCTCGCCCTATACGACAACAACCACCGTATGCCGTCGGTCGAGATTGTCAACGGATACACCCGCGTGTCGGCCCCCCGATGGACCGACGGGGCAGAGTATGCCGGATTCGATTTCGAGGAGAACTACGGGGTGCCTGACGGCCGCGACATCCATTTCATCGGCGCGCAGTATGACTTCGACCCCGAATCGCGCCTGTCAGGCTCAAACCTCGGATTCGGGGCATCGGCCGACACCGAGGCCACAAGCCAGAGGTTCGGCAACTCCCACGACTACACCATCATCCACGGCGAGGCGATGAAGAAGGCCGGACGCGGGTTCGTCTCCTCATCCCTGAAAGCGTTCGAGGAGGGGAAATCGACCTACAGGATGGTTGACCTGATTCTCGGCCTGCAGAAGACCACCCGCAAGGCCGGGTCGCGCGGACGTTACTTCCAGACATTCCCCACGGCCTTGCGCGACAGGCTCGAACGGTATCGCCGCGACGGTGGCACACTGCTGGTTTCCGGCTCCTACCTGGCGTCGGAAATCATCGAGGCCGACTCCCTGACCCGTGACTCGATGGCGACTTTCGCCGCCGGCATCCTCGGCTACCTGCCGTTCACCGAGGGGGTCAACGACTCTCTGCCAAAGGCCCCTGTGGCCACCCGCTCGATGGAGCTGAAAGGCTCGGAGGTGATTCCGGGAATGCCTGTGCTGCGCCAGTCGTCGCTTGCCTCTTTCCGCAATGGCCCATGGGTCGGAGCGGGGAACCCGCAGGCAATCATCCCTGCGTCGCCCGAGGGACTGGTGATAGCCCGCTATGCCGACACCGGCTATCCGGCGGCAATCGCCGTGGAGGGCGACAAGACATCATCAGCCGGGCGCACCGTCATCGCCGCCTTCCCCATTGAGGCGATGGAGAATGACGCGGCGAGGGAGGGCTTCATCGGCAGCTCCGTGAGCTATCTCATCGGGCCGGAAGCCCCCGCGCCTGAGGTTGCCAGACCCGCTCCCGTTCCTGTGGCCGACCCCAAGGATAAAAAGAAAAAGAAAAACAAGAAAAAAGACAACGCCAAGGCCCAGAAGAAGTCGGCCTCCAAAGGGAAATCCGCAAAAGACTCCCCAGTAAAGGATGGGAAGTCTCCGGTTCCCAAGCCTGTCAAACGCGACCCTGACGCGCCGCGCGCGGTTCCCCACAACCGCAAATAAAGCCGCCATGTGGCGCCTGACTATTCCTCTGACTATTCCTCTGACTATTCCATAATTCCGCACGCCTCTCCAACAGTCACATCCCCCTTTTGCCATGGAAAAAATCTCTTGCAAGACAATCACCGTCTCCCCCACCATCGCCACCTCCCCCCTGATGAAACAACTCCGGGAGGCCGACCGGGAGGGGACACAGTATATCCTCATCCGCCTCGACGGCTATGACATCGACCTGCCGGAGGAGGGTCTCCGCAGAATGTTGCAGGTGGCCCGCGACACCGGCGCGTCGATGCTTTACGCCGATTACAGGGTGGCCAATCCCGACGGCTCCCTGACTCCCCATCCGCTCCCCCCCTACCAGAAAGGTTCGGTCAGGGATGACTTCGACTTCGGGCCTTTGATCATGGTGGATGTCGAGGATGCCGCCGGGGAAGCAACGGATGATTTCACACGTCCCGCCGACTCAGACCACAGCGGCCTATACGCCCTGCGGCTTTTCCTGGCCTGCAGGAAGGGAGCGGAGAGCATCAGCCATCTCCCCGAATACCTCTACACCGCCACGGAGAGCGACCGCCGCGCCTCGGGGGAGCGACAGTTTGACTATGTGAATCCCCGCAACGCCGCCGTGCAGCGTGAACGCGAACGGGTGTTCACCTCCTACCTCACGCAGATAATGGCGGTGCTCCCGCCGGTGGAAAAAAAGATTGACCTCACAGGAGGTGATTTCCCGGTGGAGGCGTCGGTAATCATCCCCGTCCGCGACCGCGCAAGGACAATCGGCGAGGCTGTCGCGTCAGCCCTCTCGCAGAAGTGCGGGTTCAGCTTCAACGTGATTGTCGTCGACAACCATTCGACCGACGGCACGACGGAAATCCTCTCGTCTCTCGCGTCTCAAGACCCGAGGGTGGTGCATATAATACCCGATCGCCGTGACCTCGGCATCGGCGGATGCTGGGACCTGGCAGTTCGCGACCGGAGGTGCGGACGTTTCGCCATACAGCTCGACAGCGATGACAAATACAAGGATGAGACCACCCTTGAGCGCATCGTGGACTGTTTCCGCAGCGAAGGGTGCGCGATGGTCATCGGTTCATACGAGCTGACCGATTTCGACGGCAACCCCATACCTCCCGGACTGATAGACCACAAGGAATGGACTCCGGTCAACGGCCACAACAACGCCCTGCGAATCAACGGACTTGGCGCGCCAAGGGCTTTCTTCACCCCACTGTTGCGTGAAATCGGTGTGCCGAATGTCAGCTACGGTGAGGATTACGCCTTGGGGCTGCGCATATCACGCGAATACAAAATCGGCCGCATATATGATTCCCTCTACCTCTGCCGCCGCTGGCAGGGCAACTCCGACGCCAACCTGAGCCAGGAGAGGGTCAACGCCAACAACATCTACAAGGACTGGCTGCGCACCATCGAGCTTGACGCCCGGCGCGAAGCCTACCTGGAGGCGTCGGCTTCCTACCGTGAGGGAATCATCGGCATGACAGACCGCCTGATGGATTTCCACGACGCCCAGCTGGCCTGCTGGCCTCTTGCAGCCGAGAACTACAAGGGGCTTGATTCGGTCGAGACACGGGAATTCCAGGTGGCCGACAAGATGGTAAGGGCCACATTCAACCCCTGCCGAGCCATATCATCCGGCGCGAAGACCGACGCCGCATCTGTGGCCTCACGTCCCTGTTTCCTCTGCGCCGGCAACCGCCCCGGATGCCAGACAGCGTTTCCCATACTCCCGGGGTATTCCCTGCTTGTCAACCCTTACCCCATATTCCGCCACCATTTCACCATCGCGGCCGACAACCATACCCCCCAGTGCCTGACAGCCAAGGAGCCTGACGGACGGAGCCGGTACTCCACGATGTTTGACCTCTGCATGGCGATGCCCGACTGGATAGTCTTCTACAACGGCCCGAGATGCGGGGCGTCCGCTCCCGACCATCTCCATTTCCAGGCGACATATTTCAGCGATGCCCCCTGGCTTTATGACACTCTGGAGTGGTATGACCTACCTTATGAGAAGCATATCTTCTTCGCCGCCGACCGTGAGGAGCTCGACCGGAAGATGGGTGAAATCATGGAAGAGCTGTCACACCTCCCTGAGAACCAGGGTGAGGATGAACCGCGCGTGAATGTTTTCATGAAAAACCGGGTGAATGAGGATGGATACTACACCCCTGACACACTCGGGGTTGATGTGCTGGTGGTGCCGCGCCGCGCCCACCGTCCTTCCTGCTACGGCACCGCCGGGGATGAGTTTATGATTTCCCCCGGGGCGATAGATGTAGCCGGGTCGCTCGTGGTGGCCCGCAAGGCTGACTTCGACCGCCTTGACGGGGAGACTGTAGGGAGAATCCTGCGTGAAACCACCTATTTCCTTGACTGCGAATAAGTGGCAACCTCCGTATTATCACCCTACACCTCCCGCGAGCCTGTGATACACGCGGGGATACTCGGCGCCACCGGCTCCGGGTATCTCCTTGACGGCCCATTTGAACGCGTCGAGGCGGATGGATGCCTGCTGCTCAGGCCCCTCTCACCCGAGGCGTCGTTCCTTCTTCCTGAGGTCAGAATCGGCATAGGCTTCCACTGGGAACGGGTCGAGCCGCAGCGTTTCCACGGGGCGTTGCGCGTCCATCCCGACGGGCTGATGGTCAATGAGGTGGCGCTGGAGGAATATCTCCGCAGTGTCATATCCTCCGAGATGAAAGCCACCGCGCCCCCCGAGTTCCTCAAGGCCCACGCGATTGTCTCCCGCTCCTGGCTCATCGCCATGCTCGAGAGGGGGAGAAACGGGATGGATGCCGCCGGGGAATCGCACGGGGCACACACCCATATATCATTCGACAATGCGCCGGGCTGCCGGGAAATCATCCGCTGGTATGACCGGGAGGCCCATACCCGTTTCGATGTCTGCACCGATGACCATTGCCAGCGTTACCAGGGGATTTCCCGGGGAATCTCGGCGGAGGTCGACCGGGCGGTCAGCGAGACCCGGGGGATGGTGCTTGCCTATGGCGGGGAGGTCTGCGACGCCCGTTTCTCGAAATGCTGCGGGGGGATGACCGAGGAGTACTCCTCGGCGTGGGAAGACCGCGACATGCCCTACCTGCGCAGCGTCGCCGACACAGACGCTGACGGCGGATGCCACTGCGCCACGGAAGACCCCGTGCTGCTCGGAAGCGTGCTTAACGGCTATGACCTCGACAACCCGGGATTCCATCACTGGGAGGAGGTCATTACACAGGCTGAGTTATCACGGACGGCGATGGAGAAGACCGGCACCGATTTCGGCAGCATTGTCGGCCTGCAGCCGCTGTCACGCGGCAAGTCGGGACGAATCACCCGCCTGCTCATCCGTGGCACCAAGGAGTCGCTGATTGTCGGGAAGGAGCTGGAGATACGCCGAGAGCTATCCCCCTCCCACCTCAAGTCATCGGATTTCGAAGCAACTCCTCTTGACAAGGATGGACTGCCGGCGGCTCCCGGAGAGATTCCCGCCGCATTCAGGCTCTCGGGCCGCGGCTGGGGCCACGGTGTCGGGATGTGTCAGATAGGTGCGGCGGCGATGGCCTCGCGCGGTGCCTCATACCAATCAATTCTTAACCATTATTTCACAGATGCAGAACTCATCACTCTTTACCGCTGAGCGTGCGGTGCGCCGTAAATCCCCCTGGTGGTGGGTGCCTACCCTCTATTTCGCCGAGGGGTTGCCTTACATGGCTGTAATGACCATCTCGGCAATAATGTATAAATGTCTCGGCATTGACAACACGGCTCTCGCCTTCTACACCTCCTGGCTTTACCTCCCCTGGGTGATAAAGCCTTTCTGGAGCCCGTTTGTCGACATCATCCGCACCAAACGCTGGTGGGTGGTGACTATGCAGGCGGCGATTGCCGTGGGGCTTGCCCTTATCGCCTTCACCATACCGACGGCAGGGTTCTTCCAGGCAACGTTGGCGGTGTTCTGGCTGGTGGCGTTCTCTTCGGCCACCCACGACATCGCGGCCGACGGTTTCTATATGCTCGGGTTGTCTGAACACCAGCAATCACTCTTTGTAGGAATCCGCAGCCTCTTCTACCGCGTGTCGATGGTCGTCGGGCAAGGCGGACTGGTTGTGCTTGCCGCCTGGGTGAATGAGCGTTACCAGACTTTGACCGGCGGATGGATGGCCATTTTCGCCATCATGTCGGCGTTCTTCTTCGCCGTGGCCCTCTACCACTGGTTCATACTTCCCCGCCCGAAGGCCGACTCCGACCGCGCCCCGAGGAACGGCGGGGAGGTGCTGAAGGATTTCTGCGACACTTTCATCGACTTTTTCCGCAAACCGGGAGTCGTTGTGGCTCTGGTCTTCATGCTCCTCTACCGTCTGCCGGAGGCGTTGATGGTGAAGATGATTCCCCCATTCCTTCTCGACGCCACTGCGGCCGGAGGGCTGGGCCTTGACCCCGACCAGGTGGGAATCGTTTATGGCACGGTGGGTGTGATAGGCCTGATGCTGGGAGGTATCATCGGAGGATTGGCCGCCGCGCGCGGAGGCCTGCGGAAATGGCTCCACCCGATGGCCTGGAGCATGTCGCTGACCTGCCTGACTTTTGTCTACCTTGCCTGGGGGCAGCCTTCGGCATTATGGCAGGTCTATGCCTGCGTGTTCGTCGAGCAGTTCGGCTACGGGTTCGGATTCACCGCCTATATGCTCTACCTGATATATTTCTCAATCGGACGGTACAAGACCGCCCATTACTCCATCTGCACCGGTTTCATGGCGCTCGGGATGATGCTTCCCGGACTCGCCGCGGGATGGCTGGCCGACACCTTGGGCTATCTCAACTTCTTCCTGCTGACCATCATCTGCTGCGTCACCACCATCGGTGTGTGCTACCTGATAAAGGTGTCGCCTGAATTCGGAAAAAAGAAATAGACTGCCGTATGACTGTCAGATATACCCTCTTCATATTTATCATTGCATTGGTTGCAGGAATCGGGCGCTCCCAGGAGACCGCCGACTACCGGGTGAGACCTGGAGTGGAGGTGCTTCGCGATTCTGGGTTCGAGGCCCTGAAAGGGAAACGGGTCGGACTTATAACCAATCCCACCGGTGTCGACAACAACCTGAAAGCCACCATCGACATCCTCAATGAGGCTCCCGACGTGAAGCTTGTGGCTCTCTTCGCCCCGGAGCATGGGGTGAGGGGAGACATCACTGCCGGGGCCACTGTCGGCAACACCACCGACCCGGCTACCGGCGTGAAGGTCTACTCCCTCTACGGCGCCACCAAGAAACCAACCCCTGAGATGCTTGCCGGAATCGACGCTCTGGTCTACGACATTCAGGACAACGGATGCCGCTCCTACACCTTCATCTCGACCATGGCGATGGCTATGGAGCAATGCGCCAGGCTCGGGAAGGAATTCGTGGTGCTTGACCGACCCAATCCTCTCGGCGGCAACAAAATCGAGGGACTGTGTACCGACCCCGACGACATATCTTTCGTAGGGTATCTCCCCATACCATACATATACGGGCTTACCCCGGGTGAACTCGCCGGGATGATTGTCGGGGAGAAGATGCTCAAGACCGACAAGCCGCTGAAGCTGACCGTGGTGCCGATGGATGGATGGGAGCGTGACATGCTTTTCGAGGACACGGCGATGCCGTGGGTTCTCCCCTCCCCCCATCTTCCGACACCGCAGACGGCGATTTTCTATCCGGCCACCGGTATTGCCGGGGAACTCGACTATCTCTCCATCGGCGTTGGCTACACGATGCCGTTCCGCACATTCGCCGCTCCCTGGATTGACGCAGCCCGGCTGACCCGGCGGCTCAACTCGATGGAGATTCCGGGAGTGGCGTTCCGGCCTGTCCATTACAAGCCTTATTACGGCTTTAAACGTGGAGAAAACCTTCAGGGGGTTGAACTCTACATCACCGACTATGACGCGGCGCCACTGACCCTGATTCAGTTCTATGTGATGGAGGCGCTGGCCGAACTGTATCCTGCCCACAAGGCCCTCGCTGTCGCCCCGGTGAAACGCCTGTCAATGTTCGACAAGGTGACCGGCTCAAAGAAGGTGCGCCCTCTCTTCTTCAAGAACTACAAGGTTGCCGACCTACTCCCCCTATGGAACCGCGACCTCCCCTCTTTCAAGGCAACAAAAGAGAAATATCACCTCTATTGAATCGGGGCCATCCCGTAAAGACGCAACCTTCAATACCAGACCTACCCCTATGTCAACACTTATCGCCGACTGCGGCTCCACAAAGACCGAATGGGCCATCATTAGCGACAAGGCTCCGGACGATGCCGTCATCACCTTCCGCACCTCCGGTTTCAATGCCGCCGTGACTCCCCCTGGGAACATCAGCCACATATTGGAATCGGAGGTCATCCCCCGGCTTGCCGGTACAGCCGTGTCGCGGATATGTTTCTACGGCGCGGGGTGCATCGGTGGCGAGGTTGACGAGCGTCTGCGCGGATTGCTGGCACAGGCCGTCCCGGATGCGGCAATCGAAATTGCAGGAGACCTCCTGGGGGCCGCGCGGGCTCTTTTCGGAGGGCGTCCCGGGATTGCGTGCATACTCGGCACCGGCTCTAACTGCGGCGTCTATGACGGGCGCGAAATCACCCTGAACACCCCTCCTATGGGCTACATCCTCGGCGACGAGGGTTCGGGAGCTGTATTGGGCCGCAAACTGATCAACATCATCTTCAAACACCCGGGGCTGTTGCCTGCCGACATCGTCGAGGATTTCAACCTTACCTATAACCTGTCAAAGGCCGACATCATCGAACGCGTCTACCGCCAACCTGCCGCCAACCGTTTCCTCGCGTCATTCTGTCCGTTCATCCGGAAACATCTCTCCCACCCCGTCATCAACGACCTTGTCGCCACCTCTTTCGAGGAATTCCTCTCGGCCAACCTTCCTGCAGATATGCTCACCCCTGCGGCCTCCAGAGCCTCTCTACCCATCGGTTTCGTCGGCTCCATCGCATTCCATTTCTCAGACATCCTGACGGAAGTCTGCACCCGTCACGGGCTTTACTGCCCCACAATCCTCGCTGCCCCCCTCCCCTCCCTAATAACAGGTTTCCTGCAAAAATAAGTCCTCCTCTGTCCCGGCCCTAATAAGCAATTTCCTGCACAATTAAGCCCTCGTCTTTCCCGGCCATCAACTCATCCATACCGACATTGGTTCCGCATTTCATTCTGCCCTAATGTCAAACCTGCCACATTCTACGCTCTCCGTAGCCATACAAAAACTCAAGGTCGCCGATTCGGAAATCGAATCGGCGACCTTGAGTTTTTATTGGGGTCACAGGCTTATGCGCCTGTGATGCCTTGTGTCTGTCAGAATTACTTCAGGTTGACGGTCATCTTGGCCATACGGTTCCAGTCGAGCTTGTTGAAGACTTCGGTTACACCGAGACCTTCGGCTGTGATGCTGGATTCGGGCACACCTTCCTGGATGAGGGCTTTCTTGACAGCCTGTGCGCGACGCTCTGAGAGCTTCTGGTTGAAGGCCTTGGAGCCGTCCTTGGAAGCGTAACCCTGAACGAGAACGGTAGCACCGGCGTTGTCCTTAACCTGAGCAGCGGTCATAGCGATTTCGGGCTGCTGGTTGGCCTGGATGTAGGAGGAGTTCACGTTGAAGAAGACGTAGCGGATGTTGTCAAGGCTCTTGATAACCTGCTGTACTTCTTTGGGACGACGGTTGCAAGCGTCGAGCTGAGCCTGGAGGTCGGCGAGCTGAGCGAGCAGGGCTGCGTTGCTTGCGCCGCAAGCCTCGAGGTCGCCGCGGAGGGCGTTGATCTGGGCGTTGAGGGCGTCGATTTCAGCCTGGTCGAAGGGACGCACGAGGGCGAAGTGGTGTGTACCGTTGGAGTTCTTGAAGTGGTAGGTGATACCGGCCTGGAGCTCGAAGTACATGTTGTTCACGTTGTAGTGAGAGTCGTAGCCGAGGTTGCTGAACTTGTCGGGAGCCACGTCGCCGTTCATGTTCCAGAGGAGGGCGGGCTTCAGAGAGATGGTCCAGGCCTTGGCTTCGCCGAGGTTGAAGTTGAGGTTAAGACCTACCTTGGTAGCGAAGGAGTTGCCGTCATCGATACCGGTCGAGTGGGGGTAGTAGGAGTGGAGCCATCCGGCACCGGCTACTGCCTCGATTTCAAACACACGGGGAGCACCGGTGTAGCTTGCGAAGAGGTTCATCAGGTTGATGGCACCGAAAGTACCTACATACTGATGGTCGAAAACGTTGGCTGACTTGACGCCGGTCCAGGAGGAGGTGTTGACGCTCCATTCCCCTTCAACGCCGATACCGAAAGTGGGGGTTACCTGCTTGCGGATTTCAGCACCGACGATGCCACGACCTGTCTTGAGGAAGTCTTCACCGGTTGCAGTTTTGGTAGCAAACACGCCGCCACCCTTGAGGGTGAACGACCAATTGTCTGAGAACTTGTTGCCTGCGTCTGTAACCTGAGCCTGCGAGGTGCAAACTCCCAGAGCGAGGGCAGCTAAAAGAATTGCCTTTTTCATAAGAGATGTTTCTTGTTGTATGCTGGCCGCAAAGTTAAAAAAAATTTAACACTTTACAAAATTTTTCTAAGCTTTTTTTTTGATTATCAGCGATTATCGGGTCTGGGTTCTGCAAAAAAATCTGTCGTCAAATCGTCATAACCATTATTCAAGCTTATCAACACTTTTTAAACAATCGACAGGATAACAAAGTTTATGATTCGGTCATAATTTTTAAGCGCGCATATCATTTATCCGCAAAACTCCCTGAACCATAACCACATCCGACAAACGCCCCTTTTCTTTTCGGAAAAATACCGCGGCAAACCGCGGCAAGGATGCCGAAGAGGGCGAAATAGAGCAGAACAATCCTCATAAACAGCGATGACGCGCCGGAGCGCGTCATCGTAAAAGTCTGCGGCATCTTGTGAAAGACGCCAAAAATCCGGGGTTGCATCCGTTATTTGCGGCGGCGGACAGATTTTGTCGCCGACGAGGAGGATTTGGGGGCGGATTTTGGCTTGGAAGCCTTTTTCTTGGGCTTTGTCTTTGTGGCGGTTGATTTCCCGCGTGCGCGGCTGGAACGCGTCGAGCGCACCTCTTTCCTGGGGGATTCCTCAGCCTCTTCAACCTCGCCGTCGCGGGAAGCGATGGCGGCGTCAGCGTCTTTGGCGGCCTCGGCTGCCTCCTCCGCGGCTTCACGGGCCTCACGGGCGGCAATCACCTCTTCACGAGATGGAACCCAGAGTTTCTTGTCGAACTGCTCCAGACGGTTCTGGATGCTGTCCTGGGCGCGCTGGCGGTCGTCAGGGTCGGGATAAAGCTGCATCATCGACTTGTTGGCCAGGTTGCGGGTCTTGTAGATGTCGCCGTCATACATGTTGCGCGAGAAATAGTCGGCATAGGTGTATTTTGGGAGGTTGTTGTCGTCATCCACGAAGATGTATTGCTGTGTCAGGTATGGACGCAGGTTGTCCATCTTCACCCAGAACATCGGATAACGCACCGCCTCTCCGCCGAAGTCGTCGGAACGGTGGAGCACGGGGCAGATGGCCTCGACGATGCGGCGCGTCTTGTTGGTGCGGGAGTCAAACTCCCATTTCTCCAGCACGAAATATGACAGCACTTCATTGGCGGGAACGTCGGCCTCCTCGATGAGGAACTTCGGGTTCTTCTCGCTTGAGCCTTTGGCGGGGGAGTAAAGCACGTGGAAGCGATCAAGCATGTCTGACACCTTCACCTTGTACTGGTCGGTGAAGATTTCCTTGCCGTCGAGATACTCATAGACAGGAATCCGGTTGTCAGCCACCAGACGCATTATTATGCGGAAAAGATTCTCCTGGCCGTCGACAACCTCCTCGGGATAGTAGAGGGGGGTGTTCTTGGGGTTGTCAAGCTTGAGGTCACGGTATATGACACGCATCCACATCTTGTCGGCGTCGGAGGTCTCCTGGGTGGTGAACCGCTGCTGCATGCGCTCGGTCACGCCGGGGCCTGCCTCCCGCTGCTTGCCGCGCGAACGGTCGCCGCCTCCGCGACGAACTATCGAGGAGCTTGACGAGCCTCCGTCGTTGGTCTGGGCGGCGACGGGAGAAATCGCCGCGAAGAGGGCGACGGCGGCCAAGGTGTATCTTGCAAATGCTTTCATGTTCTGGGTATGTCTTTTTCTTTACCTTTTCAGTTTACGATTACCTCTATCGGGGCGAGGTCACGGGTGATGCCGTCGGGGCCGACCGCCTTCACACGGGAGATGTAAAAGCGCTTGCCTCGGCTCAGACGCCGGAATGAGTCTTTCTGACGCTGCGAGAACTGGTCGCCCTGCGACACTTCGGGGATGGCGTTGCCCATCGAGTCGAAGAAGACGGTCTCGAAGCTCAGCACCTTGAACCGGATGTTGAGCAGGTCGTCGTCGATGGCGGCCTCTATGCCGGGAGCATTGAGGAGGAACGCCTTGGAGAGTCCGCGCCCGCCACCCTTGTAATGGCTTGTGTTGCCGTTGGCGTCTTTGTAAGCGATATAGGGGGAGGGATCAGGCAGCTTGCGCACACGGAACTTGGTGGAGGCGACCGTCATCTGGCGGCCGTCCATCTCGGCGTTCACCGTCACCGTGGCCTCCTCCCCTACTTTCGAGGGGCGGGCAACCCAATGGTCTCCGCTCTTGGTGAGGGAGCCGTTGGTCATCGAGGCGGAGACTCCGCTCTGGGCCACTCCGGGCACTGATATCGAAATCGGGTTGTCGATACCGGCATACAGCACATTCATCATCGTCGCCGACACTGTTGCCGTAGGCTCGATAACGGTGTAGCTTGACTGGAACGGGTGGCGGCTCACTGTCCCGTCGCCGTGAGGCACCTCAAGGTAGCCCTTGTAATCGAAGGTGCCGGTGGCCCCGGGTGAAATCTCATACAGGCCCTTGTCGTTGCCCAGCTGGTTGCCATTGACATAGACCACCGGACGCGCCGTGGTGTCGACCGCAGCCAGGACTATGTTGGCCGAGTATTTCCCGCCACGCATGACGAAGCGGCTCTGGGGTATTACAAAGGCATTCAGCTCGTTGACGCGGACATCACCGGCGTCCACATTCGCCAGAAGCGCCTGGAGGGCTTCACCCTCGGCATACTTGACGTCGTTCTGGAGCTTGGTGAGCAGGGTTACGGCCGCCACCACGGGCTGGTTGTTGAACTTCGACTCCTCCCAGGTCTGGCGTCCGAGAGTGCCTTTGCTCAGCACATCGTCGGTCGAGAGGGCCAGGAGTATGTTGTCTCGCTTCACAGAGTCGGTCATCAGAGAGGCGATGTAGGTTCGGTATCCCTCGATGGTGTTGCGCAGGTGGAGGCCCTGGGGCTTCGAGCCTGAGAGCATCACGATTGAGGCGGCCTCGAGGTTGTCGCGGTTCTGTATGTTGTCGACAGAGCCGTCTTTGCCGTCAGCCTCCATGACAATCATCTCCTTGAGGGAGTCGATTTTGAGATAGACACCGTCGGTGACGCGGCGCACCTCCTTGGCCTTGTCATACCAGACCTGCCCCTTGTCGGGGTTCTGCTCGGCGAATGCCTGCAGGGTGTGGAGGATGGCGGCGTTGCGCTGCTCGACGTTGCTGTTTGTTCTCTTCAAGCCCTCCTCGACCTGGGTGAAACCGTTGAGCACATCGCTCGACACGTTCAGAGCCAGCATGGCGGTCAGGACGATGTACATCAGGTTGATCATCTTCTGACGCGGAGTGAGCCTGTTGTTACTGGTACCCAATGGCTAAGAGTTTATATGGTTAAAGATATGTCTTTGTTTCGGTAATCCCCGGCCGGGGCTCAGGCCTGCGGCGAGGAGGGACGGCGCGGGGCGCCCTGATACTGGGGAGGCACAGCCTGGGCAGGAGCGGCCTGGGGCTGCGAGGGGGCCTCAGGGGCCTGAGCAGGTTCGGGGGTGACAGGCACGGCCTGAGCAGCTCCCTGTGCGGCGGCCGCAGCGGCGAGAGGATTGGCGGCGTACATGTTGATGGTCATCGCGTTGATCATCTTCTCATACACGGAGTTGAGCTGGTGCATGTAGAGGGCCATCTTCTCGGTCTCCTCGCAATAGCGCGCGCTCTGCGACGAGCTGCGCTCATACATGTCGCGGATTTCCTTGATGCCTGCGTTCACTCGGTCGATGGCGTCGAGCTGCGAGCTTACGCTCTTGAGCTGAATCTCGTAGATGGTGTTGAGGCCCTGTATGTTGCGGTTGAGGCCCTGCATCTGCTCCACATATCCGGTCGAGGAGCGGGTGATGTTCTCCGAGTTCTCGGTGATTGCGCGGTATGATTCAAGGAGCACGTCGCTGACATTGTTGAGCGAGCGTGTGGTCTCCTGGAGATGGCGCAGCTCCTCTGCCATCGCCGACACCTGGTCGAGATAGGTCTGCGTGGCCGAGACCATCGAGCTGACCACTTCGGCGGGGGTGGAGTCTGAGGAGAGAACGGGAGCCTGCACGGGGCCGGCCTGGGGAGCGACGCCTCCGGCGGCATTGACACCTCCGTTTATGACCACTCCTGTGCCGGCCTTGAAGTCGGGACGGTCATCGGGGTCGCCGGTCTCGAACACCGGGAAGACATTCTCCCACTTGTAGTCGCGGGGAGGACGGTCGAAGGCGGTGAGGGTGAACATCAAGACCTCTGTGCCCATACCGAGCGACAGCAGGAAGTTTCCGCCCGGAAGGTGGAGAATCTTGAAGAGGGCACCCCATATCACGATGGCGGCACCGATAGAGTACGCGAAGTTGAAGAAACGCTGCCCCTTCTCCGAGGATATCCAGGCCGAGAGGCCGCGCTTGTATTGCTTGTATTTTCCCATTGAATCAAGTCTGAGAAAGATGGATTTTGCTTATGCCGTGAATTTTGAGTCTCGATTGACGCGGGTCATCATTTGGAAGACTTCTGCCCTTTTGCGAACCCGATCTGGGAACGTACGCAACGGAACCCGATGTAGGAGCGCTGCTCGTTCTGGAACTCCCACATGCGGATGTCGCTGCGGATGTTGTGGGCGACATCCTTCCAGGAACCGCCGCGGACAATCTTGCGCTTCATCCGGTAGGGGTCTTCAACAGCCGCGTCATAGCGGTATTCGGGGTTGAGGTCTGAGGTGAGGTCCTGGACGGTCTCGACAAACGCGGTGGAGGTCCACTCGCTGACATTTCCGGCCATGTCGTAAAGGCCGAAGTCATTGGGGGAGTAGGTGCCCACGCGTGAGGTTATAAGGTGTCCGTCCTTGACGTAGTTGCCGTCGTTGGGCTTGAAGTTGGCATAGAAACAGCCTTTGTCCTCGCTCATGGTCAGGTCTCCCTCCCAGGGATACATGTTGTCGTTCTCCCCGGCACGGGCGGCGAACTCCCATTCGGCCTCGGTCGGGAGGCGGTAAGGCTCGATGTAGACCCCTTCCTTCCCGAGCGAACGCTTGAGGAAGTCGGTGCGCCAGTTGCAGAAGGCGTTGGCCTGCTCCCAGCTCACTCCGACTACGGGATACTCGCTGTAGCCGCCGTGGCTGAAATACATGCGGACGTAAGGCTCGTTGTAGGCGTTCTCGAAATCATTTACCCAGCATGTGGTGTCGGGATAGACATTCACGATGTAGGTGTTGAGGAAATCGTAGTCGCCGGTGAGGCCGCGGGATATTGTCTGGCGGACGATTTCACCCTCGTCGTTGATATACGCGGTGTCCTTCGAAATCTGCGGGATGTCGGTCGGGGCGGCCAGGTCGGTGTTGTAGACCCTCTTGCGGGGGTCGAGACGGTTGCGGCGCTTGGCGGCCTCGGTATGGTTGAAAATCTCGTAGCGGTAGTTGAGCTGCTCGGGGTCAAGCTCACGCGCCCCGGTGATGGGGTTGGTGCGGTAGACGCTCTCGATGGCCCTCTGGGCATCCTCGTCGGGATTTCGCCAGGGGATGGGCTTTGTCCAGTTGAGGTGGGGAGTGATGGGGTTTCCCTGCTTGTCCTCCTCGATCTTGTAAGCCTCGTTGCCGCCATAGGCGGGGTCGGCGAGACGCTCGCGGATGATGGAGTCGCGCACCCAGAAGACAAACTGCTTGTATTTCGAGTTCGTCACCTCGGTCTCATCCATCCAGAAGGCGTCGACCGACATACCTTTGGTGTCGGCAGCGAGGTTCCAGGCGCTGTCGGCCTTTGCAGGCCCCATGTCCATGGAGCCGCGGCTCACCAGCACCATACCGTACGGGGTCGGTTCACCCCAGGATGTTCCTCCCACTCCGGTCACTTCGCCGCCGGCGGAGCCACCGCGGCGCCCGGAGGCACAGCTCGCGGCTGTCATCAGCAGCAATACGGCGGGAAGGAGGTATAACGAAAGCTTCTTCATATTTCTGAGTAGTTGTGATCTTTGTTATGGCGTCATCACCGGGGTTGTCCCGGGGGTCTCACATGATGCGGACACTGCGGTGGCGGTTGCGGTTCTTCTCCGAGAAATCGAGTTTCAGGCTGTAGCCGGCGAATATCTCGAAGCTGCCCGACGAGGCGCGGGCGATGGCCGAGGTCGGGTAATCATAGCTGAAGCCGATGTAGAACCCTTTCAGCTCGGCGGACAGGACGGCGTAGACGGCGTCTTTCCAACGGTATCCCACACCGAAAGTGAGGAATTTGTTGTAACGGCCGCGCAGGGTCGCCTCCCATGTCGTGAAGGTGAAATCGGTCTTCACCAACGCAGACGGCATCACTTCAAATAACGTATTTTTCACCTTAATATTGCTCCCGGCCATAAAATATAAGGTGCGTCCTATCTGGAACTCGTAGTTCTTCTCTTCGGAATTCTCCCCCGAGTCGGCGTTGAGGCTTACGGAGGGGGCGTTGAGGTGGGTGCCGGAGACCCCGAGCCAGAACTTCGGATGGGAGTAGAAGAGGCCCGCGCTGACATCGAAGGCGTTGCCCCTGATGTCCTGCTTGGGAATCGCGTCATCGTTGGGCTGGTGGTAGTCATCCTGGTCGGGAATGTAGACCTCCGTGCCTTTGAATGACTGGTCGACGAAGCCCAGCTGCGCCCCTATCGAGAGGGTGCCCTTGAAAAGCTTCTGCTTGTAGGCCACCTGCGCCCCGAGGTTGAGGTTCTTGTAGAGGCCCATCGACTCCTGCTGCATCACCAGCCCGACTCCGAAACGCTTCTTCAGCAGCACGAAGGGCATGTCGGCCGCCACGACGAATGTCTTGGGCGCGCCCTGTATGCCTACCCACTGCAGCCTGGCGCCTCCACGGATTTTCAGCAGGTCGGTGGTGCCGATGGCCGCGGCGTTGTAGTAGTTGGGAACCTCGAAATATTGCGAGAACTGGGCGTCAGACTGGGCGCGGGCCGTCAGGCCTCCCACCAGGAAACACCCGGCGAGCAGGATGGCGGCCAATATGTTTTCAACGCGGAGCCGTGTTTTCATATTCGTCATTCAAAATAGAAGGAGAGGACGACCATCTGGGTGGTGGCGCGCTTCACCGAAAGGTTGACATTGGTGCGCAACGGGTCGTCAACGAGGTCGGGGCGGTCGTGGTTTATGCAGTCGGTCAGGCCGAAGCAGAATTTCAATTCAGGGATAAGCTTGAAATACGGGAGGTAGATGTCACATCCGAAGCCCACGGAGAGCATGAACTCCGATGACTTCGTCTTTATGAAGTCGATGTTTTTCTTGGCCACGTCGATGGATGGAATCACGCCGCCGATGACGTAAGGCCGGAGGTTGCGCATCCTCTGGGCGGCGAACTTCAGCTCGACGGGCAACACGAGGTAGGCCGACTTCAGGTCCTGGCGCTCGCGCACGTCGTGGGCCGCATCGTAGAAGTCAATCACGCGGTTGCCGAACCAGAGGCCCGGACTCACCCTCAATGAAAAATAGTTGTTGAGACGGAGCTCGGCCAGGCCGTTGACACAGAAGCCCGGGTTATAGGCAGGCTGCGACATGAACCAGGTCTCACCCTGCTCGGTGACGAACCCGTTGTGGTGGAAGCTCATGCCGAAGGTGTTCATCCCGACAGAGAAGCCGAGATGGAAACGCCGCATGTCGGCATAAGGGCGGTTCTGGACCTTGTCGTTGAGCTTTTTGGCCGAGGCCGGCACGGCGCAAAGCAACGCCGCGACCACCGCCGCGACCACCGCCAGCCTGGCGGCAAGACCCGATGTCTTCGTTGTCTGACTCATTGATTTATTAACGCCGCCCCGACGGCTTTATTGCCGCCTGCCGGAAAAAATCGCCCCGGCCGTTAAGGAATGTTAAGACCCGAACCACACACTCGCGCTTTGGCGTTAATCTATTAACTTTGCCTAAAATTGTGAAAAATGAAGAAATTAAGGATACAGATACTGCTGATTGCAGCCGTTATTGTCACAGGTCTATCACTGACCTCCTGCGAATATGACAGCCCCGACGAACGCTGGTACCTCAACGGCACATGGCAGTGTATGCAGTATCCCGACGAGACCCTCACCTTCTATATGGATGGCACCGGCTACTGGCAGAACAACTACACCGGCGACTATGAGGACTTCGACTATTATTGCGACGGCGACTACCTCTCGTTCAGATGGTATCCCGCATATGGCCCGTCATACCGCGAGGACTGCTACATCTACGCGACCAACTCCAACGCCATCCAGATCACCTACCCACCGAGCAGCGGATACGGCCCATCCACATTATATTACTCACGGATTTACTGAGCGCCCGCGCCGCAGACGGCGCGCCGCCCCCCACCGAGTGCTTGAAACCTCGTAAAAAACAAGAACAATGGATAAAACACAACCGTCAAAGCCCCTCTTCACCCTCCCCTTCCTGACGCTGACCGTGCTGTTTGTCGTCTGCCTGATCATCGCCAACCTCGTCGAAATCAAGACCGTCAGCCTCGGCGCCGTCACCGTCACCGCCGGCCTGGCCGTCTTTCCCCTCTCATATATAATAAATGACTGCATCGTGGAGGTCTACGGCTTCCGCCGCGCCCGCCTGGCCATATGGCTCGGATTCGCCATGAGCCTCCTTACGGCCGTGATGCTCAACATCGCCATCTGGCTCCCCGGCGGGGATGAATGGCAGTCGCAGGAGGCGATGGAAGCCATCTACGGCTCTGTGCCGCGCATCATGCTGGCCAGCTTCGCCGCCTTCATCTGCGGCTCGATGGTCAACGCCTACGTGATGAGCCGCATGAAACGCACTGCCGCCACCGCCACATCCGGAGCGACCTGGAGGTTCTCACTGCGGGCCATCGTCTCCACGCTATGGGGCGAGGGGGTCGACTCCCTGATATTCTTCCCGGTAGCCTTCGGCGGCATCCTGCCCACCTCCACCATCATCTCGCTAATCATCTCGCAGGCACTGCTCAAGACCCTTTACGAGATACTGGTGCTGCCGGTGACCGTGGCCGTGGTCAAACGCCTCAAACGCATCGAGGGGGAGGACACCACCGACTCC
This sequence comes from uncultured Porphyromonadaceae bacterium, assembly GCA_947177635.1. Classification (GTDB taxonomy): domain Bacteria; phylum Bacteroidota; class Bacteroidia; order Bacteroidales; family Muribaculaceae; genus UBA7173. Next base: position 35,165 of record CAMWVQ010000013.1, read on the forward strand.
GCCTCGACCGACTACTCATGGTGGCGGCTGACCGACATCTGAGCCGCAGCCACACGCGCGCGCCCCATTCACCACAATTATAGGGCTTTATTTAATTTTTTTCGCCCGAAATAGCTTCTGTTTCAGAAAAAATCACGATATTTGCAGTTGCATTTTGGCCCGCAACCCGCAGGTTTCGGCCTAAACCTTTACGGTTCAACGGTTTGCCCCGCCAAAACGCAGTCCCTACATTGCCCCCGGCAACTATTCAATCAAAATCGATATACCCCGCTATGACGAAAGCAGAAATCGTTAACGAGATTTCAAAGACAACCGGCATCGAACGTGCCGCAGTTCTCGAAACAATCGAAAAGTTCATGGAAGTGGTCAAGGATTCCCTCGCCCACGGCGAACCGGTTTTCCTGCGTGGATTCGGCAGCTTCATCATCAAGAAACGCTCGCAGAAGACCGCCCGCAACATCTCCAAGAACACCACCATCATCATCCCCGAACACAAAATCCCCGCTTTCAAGCCCGCGAAAGTGTTCATGGAAGACCTCAAGGACCAGAAATAATAACGGCCAGCCGGTCTTCTCCCCACATCCCCAGAGACAATTAACCGATAGCTAACCATTTAAAGTTTCTTACAATGCCCAGCGGAAAAAAGAGAAAGGGCCACAAGATGGCCACCCACAAGCGTAAAAAACGCCTGAGAAAGAACCGTCACAAGAAGAAATAATCCTTGAACTGTTCAGGCTTATTGAAAACGCGATATCGAAAACAGAACAAACTTTTCCCGACGGCCGCCGACAATCCAACGGCTCATCGCCGCGAAAAAAGTTTGTTCTCGCGTTTTTGAGAAACCGCCCCCGCCTCTCCCTCCACAACAACATCCAATCCCTTAATGAACGAATGAAAAGCGAACTAATCGTCGACGTACAGCCTCAGGAGGTCTCAATAGCCCTCACCGAGGACGGCCGGCTGGTCTCCCTGCAGAAAGAGAGCCGCAACCAGGCCTATGCCGTCGGTGACATATATGTGGCGAAAGTCAAGAAGCTCATGCCGGGCCTCAACGCCGCATTCGTCAACGTCGGCTACGAGAAAGACGCGTTCCTTCATTATCTGGACCTTGGACCACACTTTTCTTCCTATTCCGAATTCCTACACCAGCTCCTCGACGACCCGAAGGCCCCCATGCCCCAGGTTCAGAAGATGAAGCTGCTGCCTGACATCGACAAACACGGCACCGTCACCGACCAGCTCACATGCGGCCGCGAACTGATGGTGCAGATTGTCAAAGAGCCGATTTCATCGAAAGGCCCCCGCCTGACCACCGAAATCTCATTCACCGGCCGCTACCTCGTCCTGATTCCATTCTCCACCAAGATTTCAATCTCGCAGAAAATCAAGACAACCGCCGAGAAGCTGCGCCTGCGCCACCTCGTGGAAAGCATCCGCCCGAAAAACTTCGGAGTCATCATACGCACATCGGCCGAAGGGAAATCCGTGGCCGAGCTGAACCACGAGATACAGACCCTGCGCAAATGCTGGGAAGACACCGTCGCCAAAGCACGCACCGCCCAGGTGCCGTCGCTCATCTTCGAAGAAGAAAGCCGCATCGTCGGCGTCCTCCGCGACGTGTTCTCACCCTCGTTCGAGAGCATCCACGTAAATGAGACCGAGGCCTTCGCCCAGATTCAGAAATATGTCAGCCTGATAGCCCCCGAGAAGAAAGAAATCGTGAAACTCTACTCCAAGGAGACTCCGATTTTCGACAGCTTCAACATCACAAAGCAGATAAAGTCATCTTTCGGCAAGACCGTCTCGTTCAAATCAGGCGCGTACATAATCATCGAGCACACCGAGGCCCTCCACGTGATAGACGTGAACTCCGGCAACCGGGCCAAGGCCGGCAACGACCAGGAGACCAACGCCCTCGAAGTCAACCTCAGGGCCGCCGACGAGATTGCCCGACAGCTGCGGCTGCGCGACATGGGAGGCATCATCGTCATCGACTTCATAGACATGAACAAGGCCGAACACCGCCAGACGCTCTATGAACACATGCGCCAGATAATGGCCACCGACCGCGCGCGCCACAACATCCTGCCTCTCAGTAAATTCGGACTGATGCAAATCACACGCCAGCGCGTGCGCCCGGCTCTTGACATCGTGACAGCCGAGACCTGCCCCTCCTGCTTCGGCAAAGGGGAGGTGCAACCCTCGCTGCTGTTCACAGACACCCTCAGAGAAAAGCTCGCCTATCTGATCAACGACCTTAAAATCAAAGACTTCATCCTCTATGTGCATCCCTTCGTGGAAGCCTACCTCAAGAAGGGGCTGATCTCGCTCTACCGCCGCTGGCGCCTGGAGCTCGGAGGGAAGTTCAAGATCGTTGCCGACCAGTCGCTGGCCTACCTCCAGTACAGGGTGATAGACTCCGCACGCAACGAAATAGACCTAAAGGAAGAAAAAGACCTCGACAAGTCATCGACGGCAAAAACAAAGTCCAAGGCCAAAAACCGGGTAAACCAGGCCGCCTCGGCTGACGAAAAAGCCTGACACCACAACGCTGCCACGCAGCCACGGCCACGGCGGCAACAGCGCCACGGGCCTCCACGGCGACATTACCCGGAGGAAACGCCGACTCGACACCTGCCCCCGCGGGCAGACACAAACCCCACCTGAGCGCCGCCGCCCACCCGGGCCGCGGCGCTTTTCCATTTCCCCCTCGCCGGCCCATGGAGAGCCCATCCTGCGGCAAATCCCTCTTTTTAGGAGAATAAGAGGGATATGTCGCGAATTTTTAGTACTTTTGCAGACATAATCCATACGAGTCAAAAGATGCAGGAAAAGATTGTCATACTCGACTTCGGGTCGCAGACCACCCAGCTCATAGGCCGAAGAGTCCGCGAGCTGAACACCTACTGTGAGATCATCCCCTACAACAAGTTCCCCCACGACGACCCCTCGGTCATAGGAGTAATCCTGTCAGGGTCGCCATTCTCGGTATATGACGAGAAATCGTTCAAGGCCGACCTGTCGAAAATCCGCAAGCGCCTGCCGGTGCTGGGCATATGCTACGGCGCCCAGTTCATGGCCTGGACCGACGGCGGCAAAGTGGAGCCGGCCGGCACCCGCGAATATGGCCGCGCCCATCTGGAATACATCGACGCCTCCGAGCCCATCTTCAAAGACATAGAGCCCGGGACGCAAGTCTGGATGAGCCACGGCGACACCATCACCGAAATCCCCTCGGGATTCCGCCGCATCGCCTCCACCGACAAGGTTGAAATCGCCGCCTACCGCGTGGAAGGGGAGCAGACATGGGGAGTGCAGTTCCACCCCGAGGTCTACCATTCGGTCAAAGGCACGCAGCTGCTGAAGAACTTCGTGGTCGACGTGTGCGGCTCGAAGCAAGACTGGAGCGCCGCCTCCTTCATCGAGACCACCGTCAACGAACTGCGCCAGCAGCTTGGCGACGACAAGGTTGTGCTCGGCCTCAGCGGCGGTGTCGACTCTTCGGTAGTGGCCGTGCTGCTCAACAAAGCCATCGGCAAGAACCTGACCTGCATCTTCGTCGACCACGGAATGCTCCGCAAGGATGAGTTCCACGACGTGATGCGCGACTACCAGGGCCTCGGCCTCAACGTAATCGGCGTCGACGCCTCCGCCAAGTTCTTCAAGGAACTCGAAGGGGTCACCGAGCCAGAACGCAAACGCAAAATCATCGGCAAAGGCTTCATCGACGTCTTCGACGAGGAGGCCCACAAGCTGAAGGATGTCAAATGGCTCGCCCAGGGCACCATCTATCCCGACTGCATAGAGTCGCTGTCAATCACCGGCACCGTAATCAAGAGCCACCACAACGTCGGCGGCCTCCCCGAGAAGATGAACCTCAAACTCTGCGAGCCCCTGCGACTGCTCTTCAAGGATGAAGTGAGGGCCGTGGGCCGCGAGCTCGGCATGCCCGAACACCTGATTTCACGTCACCCCTTCCCCGGCCCCGGACTGGCCGTGCGCATCCTCGGCGACATCACCCCCGAGAAAGTGCGCATCCTCCAGGACGCCGACAAAATCTTCATCGACGGGCTGCGCCAGTGGGGGCTATACGACAAGGTATGGCAGGCTGGAGTAATCCTCCTTCCCGTGCAGAGCGTCGGCGTGATGGGCGACGAGCGCACCTACGAGAGGGCAGTGGCTCTCCGCGCCGTCACCTCGACAGACGCCATGACTGCCGACTGGGCCCACCTCCCCTATGAGTTCCTGGCCGAGGTCTCCAACAAAATCATCAACCACGTCAAGGGGGTCAACCGAGTAGCCTACGACATCTCCTCGAAACCGCCAGCCACAATCGAGTGGGAATAATCGTCCCTAAACCCATTTCCGGGTTGAATTGTTCTCTCTTACAGCAAATGTCACATTACAACCTCGACAAATGGAGAATTCACCTTTAAGCACCAACAACCCATACAAGAAGACCCCAAAGTCGCAGTCAACGCTTCCGCTCGAACCCCGCCAGGGGAGCGGGCAGAATGATCCACACGCCCCTTACAAGCCCCAGCCTCCCAGACCGGAGGATTTCAATGAGGCAAAGGAGGGAGCGGGGGAGAGACCCGCGGCCCCACAGGGAGGGGCATCCGGCAACCAGCCAGGGGCTACACCGCGAGGCACGGTGAATTTCACCGAGCAACCGGCTCCGCGCCGGTATGAGGCCCCCGCCTCATACGGCAATGGCACACAACCGGAGCCTCCACGCGAACGCCCCACGCAACCTCCGACAGGAGGGATGCGTCCGCGTCCGACCGTGCAATACCAGCCCGGGCAGATGCCGGGTAATCCTGCGGCCCAGCAGCCTCCGCGCCCCTACCCCACCCCGACAAGACCGGGACAGGCGACGCGTCCGGCCGCATATCCGGGCTACCGCCCCACTGTACCGGCCGACGGCGCCGGAGTCCCGGGAGGGAATGGCCCGCGCCATCCCGGCGGATGGTGTCCGCCTACCGTCCCCCCAGGGCAGAAGAAGCGCGCAGGAGGCAGCATCGGCCTGATAATCTGCATCGTTGTCGTGGCCTTGGTGATTGTCGGTGTCGGTTGCTGGTGGTATTTCGGCTACCGCGACTCCCATCCCATCCTGACTGACGACATAGATGTGGAGGAGGTAGCGACGATAAACTATCCTGACGCGACCACAACCGGTGACGTGTCAGCCCAGACGACATCCCCCGTGGACTCGACTGCGGCCGCTTCACAAATGGCAGCCACCTCACAGACCGCATCATCTCCGGCAGGAATCGGCGCAGCCACCGAATCAACTTCGCTGTTCAACCGCCCGCTGACCTATACCGGCACGGTGACTCCCGGCGGTGTGGCCTCGCTTAACATCATCCTCTTCCAGAATGGTCGCCTTGAAGGCACTATAGACTACTCCGGAGGCAAGTCGATGCCCCTGTTCGGCAGCTACACCTGGACTGACAACGGGCATATGATGAACATCAATTTCACCGTCAGCTCTCCGAAAGACAAGACTTACTCTGAAAGCTGGATGGGACATTCGTCATACATCAAGGATGACCTTGCCCACACATTGACGTTCAAGCGCATAAACACCTCGGCCGGGCAATCGATGACCGCGTCATTCGCCCTCCGTCCCTGACGATGAATGAAAACGGCCAACGATAAGCCTCTGCCAGAGAAGAAGAATTTCCCTCCCTTTGTAAACCGTTGTAAGACAACGAAGTGCATAGGGGGGGAGAATTCTATGCCCCTCTGGCTCACAATCACATCTGTCATTTTTGCCCTGTTTTCCCTTTCGCTGCAGCTGTATCTGTTCTCGCATGGAAGCATCCTCTCCGACGGATACTCCTACTTCGACGCCTGGGAGAGCATAAAGGGGGGCCATACCGACCCGCTTCGCACACCAGTCTACGCCATATTCGTCGGTCTGTTGCAGGAGGTGTTCGGCAAAGGGGCCACGCTCGTGATAATCCCGGTGATTCATTGGGTGTTGTATCTGATTGCCCTACGTGGCGTATGGCAGACAGGATGGATGCTCGGCATCGGTCGCAAAGTGAACTGCGGGGTAGTGCTCTCAATGCTGATTATCCCCGGGTTCTGGTGTTTCAACCACCTGACGATGGCCGAGACCTTCTCGCAATGCGGGGTGGTTCTGCTCGTGTGGCTTTCCGGACGATACCTGCTGACACCGGAGAAAAAGTGGCTGTATCTCGCCGGGCTGACCATGGCGATGCTTCTCTTCACCAAGCCGATGTTCCTGTTCCTGATTCCCCTCATGGCACTGTTCTGGCTGACAGTCTGCCGGAAACGGAAGCCCCACCTGCTTGCAGGAGGGACGTCAATCGCGGCCACCCTCACCCTCGCGGGAGTGTATCTATTCTGTATGAACCACACCCACACGGTGACATCCTTCACAATCGCGTCAACCTACAACAGCTACTACTGCCTGAGGGCGGAAGGGCTGATTCACCCTGACGAAGTCCGTGACGCAGAGCTGAGGGAGCGGTTCCGCCCAATGTATGACTCCATCCCCGGGGGATGGCTCAAGACCCAGCCCTACTGGCAAGAGATGTGGTGTTTCAACTGGCCCGAACTCGACGCACTGGTGAAAACCGCCCGAGACAACCACCCTTCGGAGGTAGCCGCCTCAACCATCCGCCGCTTCGGCACGTCACTCTCCGGCAGCCAGTTCTACAGCCTTGTCGACGAACTCGGACTCTCCCCCGAATATGACCTCAGATATGCCGAATGGAACGGCCTCACCAAAAACCAGGAAGGGGGCTTCATCTACCCTCTCCACCGCTGGCTGAACTTCCCGATATGGGCCGGGCATACGATACTGCTGCTCTTCATCCTCCTGTGGTCATTCCGGTGGCATCGCTCGGGCCGTTTCCCCGCGCTGGCCGCGCTTGTCTCTGCCATATACCTGACCGCCTACATCACCGCCGTGGTCGGCGCCCAGGATTCCTGGGGCCGCATAATGACGCCTGTCTCCCCGCTCCTGCCCCTCATGGCCGGAAGCATCGCCTCATCCATCATCCCCAGACTCTTAACAATCATACCGGATTCCAGAAATGCCCCAGACCAATATCCCGGCTCTTCTTGCAAGGCATAGCAGAAATATCTTCCTCCGCATATACCGGAGACCTCCCTCCCGGATGCCATTCTGGCTTACGATGGTCACCATAATTCTCGGCCTGACTTTCCTGGGACTGCAGCTCGCCATATTCCGCCACGGAAGCATGGCGATGGACAGCTGGTCATATCCCGTAGGATGGAGGTCACTGATGGATGGGCATGTCGATCCCGCGCGGCCGCCGGTATATTCCGCCATAGTGGGAATTGTCTGGGAGATATTGACCATGGGCTACGGCAACATCTTGCTCCCCGCGATCCAATGGGCCCTCTACTTAGCCTCCCTACAACTGGTCTGGATAATAAACACGTGGCTAAAGGTATCCAGAGCCTTTAACGTCGTAGCCATATTATCCATGCTTCTCATACCGGGATTCTGGGTTTTCAACAATATCATAATGGCAGAGTCGGTGTCGCTCTCCGAAATCGTAATGTTGACCTGGCTTAGCGGGAAATACATAAACACTCTGAAGATGCGCTATCTATGGTGGTCAGGGTGCATGCTGGTGCTGCTCATATTCACCAAGCCGATGTTCATATTCCTGATTCCGGTTCTTGGTGTATTATGGGGCGTGGTCGCCTGGAGAAACACGCGCCGGACGCTGGCCTCTGCCGCGATACTGCTGGCCACCACTGGAGCGGTATGGGCATACGCCGCCGCCATGAAGAACACTTACGGCGTAACGGCCCTCACGATAGCTTCCACCCACAACAGGTATTGTTGCCTGCGGGCCGACGGGGTGATAATTCCCGACGAGATTTCCGATCCGGTCACACGCGAGAAATACCGCCCACTGTACGAGGCCGACCCCGGAATCCAGAATCCCGAGAACAGGCATATGCTTGAGGTCTACAGATTCACCTGGCCGGAGATAGACCGCCTTGTCAAGGAAGTCTCCGCCCTCCATCCTTACGCTGAAACGGAGGGAATCCCCTACCGGATAAAGACCTCTATGAAATACAGTCAGTTCTTTTTCTATCTTTTAGGGTATGACGAACAGGCTGACATTTTTTACAGAGACTGGAACGGCCTGAGCCGCAACCTGGAGGATGGATTCATATTCCCGTTCCACGACAAGTTGTGGTTCCCTATATGGGTTACCGCCGTGACATGGTCGCTCTTCTGCGCCATATGGCTTTGGTTTTGGTTCAGGAACCACCGATTCCCCGCGATGGCATATTTCGTCGTCGCCACCATTTTCACTTGCTATGTGTCGGCAATCATCGGCGCGCAGGATTTGTGGGGCCGTATCATGACTCCGGTGACCCCGCTCATACCCGTGATGGCAGCAAGCTCGGCCTCCATATTGTGGAGTTGTGTTAAAAAATCATTATCGGGGAGACGGTTCAGGCGACGCGGATTTGCTTCGTTGGGCAAAGTTGCGTAAATTTGCATTGTGAACCGACCGACTGACAGCCGTTATCCGTCCCGGCATTGGATAAAAGGATTCATCGCCATAGCCATGGTGATGGTTTTCACTGTCTTGTGTCCGGCCGATATTGTCGCGCAGTCGGCCGTAAGACGTCCACACCGGAACCATCCGCTCCCGGCTGCGCCCGACTCTGCTGCCGTAGGGTCAATGACGCCTGCAGCCGTGCTTCCCGACTCCATCCCCATCGGCGAACCTATCGGCGACCGCCACGCGGTTGTGGTCGAGGACAGCTTCACGCTGTCGGGCGACTCGCTCCGCGTCACCCCCGTCGACACCATCGCAGTGATGACAGCCGGGGAAAGCTACGAGGCCGACTCCCTGCGCCGGAGCTCCCGAAACCGGTCAATCATCAAGAAACTTAGCGACATACCTGAGGATGAGTGGGTGCCGAGGGCTGTGGAATTCAATCCCGACCCCACCCGCGCGGTGTGGCTGTCTGCCCTCTTCCCGGGGCTTGGACAGGTCTACAACCGCCGCTACTGGAAGCTGCCCATCATCGTCGGCGGATACCTCGGCCTCGGATACGCGACAAGCTGGAACAACCAGATGCTGACCGAGTACACCCGCGCCTACGCCGACCTGCTCGACAACGACCCCTCCTCCAACAGCTATATGGATTTCTTCGCCCCCAACGTGAATGAATCCGACATCGACAAGTCCTGGCTCCAGAGCCTGCTGCGCTCACGCAAGAACTATTTCCGCAGAAACCGCGACCTCTGCATCATAAGCATGGTCGGGGTCTACCTGCTGGCGATGGTTGACGCCTATGTCGACGCCTCCCTCTCACACTTCGACATCAACCCTCATCTCTCCATGGATGTCGTCCCCACCCTGATGCAGGACGGACGGCAAAGGTATCCCTCCGTCGGCCTGGCCTGGGCCCTGAACTTCTGACAGACGACGGGACTCCCCTACACACCATGTCTAAACCCGACTATCCCCGATGACGCTTCACAACAGACTGAAATCACTGATGTTAGCAGCCGCGGCAGCCGCCTCGGCATTCTTGTCGGCCGACGCCGCCCCGTCGGTGCTCACCCTGTCGCAATATTCCAACGACTCGACCATCATCCTCCCCGAGAGCTTCGAGACCGACACCCACAAGATGATGGAGAACTGGTATCTCCGGAACTACACCGCCCTCGACGCCGATGTCGACCGAAAACCCGACGAGGAGGTCTCAGACGAGGAAATCACCCGCCGTCTGGCAGCCATACCCACCACCATCGAGCTTCCCTTCAACTCAATCGTCAGGGCTTACATCGACGCATACACCCGCAAGAACCGACGTCTGGTTGAAAACATGCTCGGCATGAGCCTCTACTACATGCCTATTTTCGAACAGGCACTCGAGAGGGAAAACCTCCCGATGGAGCTCAAATACCTACCGGTCATAGAGTCGGCAATGAACCCCGACGCCGTGTCACGCTCCGGGGCCACCGGCCTCTGGCAGCTCATGCTCCCCACCGCGCGCGGTTTCGGGATGGAGGTCACAACTCTTGTCGACGAGCGACGCGACCCGGTTGCCTCATCCGCCACAGCCGCCAAACTCCTCAGACAGCTCTACGACATCTACCACGACTGGTCGCTGGCCATCGCCGCCTACAACTGCGGCCCGGGAAATGTCAACAAAGCCTTGCGCCGATGCACAGCCGAGAAGAAGGATTTCTGGGCAATCTACCCCTATCTGCCCAAGGAGACACGAGGCTACCTCCCCGGATTCATCGCCGCGACATATGTGATGACCTATTACAAGCACCACAACATATCCCCGGCCCTGGCCAAGAAGCCCATCCTTACCGACTCAGTCCACGTCAACCGCCGCGTCCACTTCCAGCAGATAGCCGACGTGCTGCAGATTCCGGTCGAGGAGCTGAAGGTGCTCAACCCCCAGTACCGCCAGGAATGCATCCCCGGCGACATCAAGCCCTATCCGCTGGTGCTGCCCGCCAACCAGACCTACTCCTACATCATGAGCGAGGACGCCATCTGCGGCAACAACGCCGACCTCTACGCGCGACGGCTGACCGTCGAGCCTTCCAGCGGGGAGGCCGACCAGGCAGCTCCCGAGAGGCAGGAGGGGGAATGGGTCAACACCGAGAAGGTGCTATACCACAAAGTGAAGAAGGGTGAGACAATGTCATCCATCGCCAAGAAATACGGAGTCTCGCTCTGGAGCCTGAAACACGCCAACGGCAACATCCGCACCGCCCGCCGTGGACAGACCCTCAAGGTGGTGACCACCGAACGCACCTTCAAGCCGAAGGCCGCCGAGGCCACTCCCCCTGCCCAAGGTGACGACCTGCTGGTAAAGCAGGAGGCTCCCCGCGCAGCTTCCGACGCGGCAGATTCGACCGCGGTGACCGCCTCGCGACCCGACGCATCAGCAGACACCACCGCCACGACAGCCCCGGAAACCGGGAAGGAGACTCCTAAGCAGACCGCCGCACCGGCCCCAGCCAAACCGAAAGCCGCACCGGCCAAGAAGAGTACCCCCGCCAAAAACAAAAAGAAAAAACCCGCAACAAAGACCGTCACCGCAAAAAGCGGCGACTCCCTTGACCGCATCGCCAAAAGAAACGGCACCACCGTCAAGGAAATCAAACGCCTCAACGGACTCTCGGGCAACAACCCCGTCATACAGCCCGGCCAGAAAATCCGCGTAAAATGACCCACGACAACGAACTCATACTCATCAACATATCCGGCCAGGACAAACCTGGCGTAACCGCCGCCCTGACCTCGATTCTCGCCCGCTACAACGCGATGGTGCTTGACATCGGCCAGGCCGACATCCACCACACCCTGTCGCTCGGCATCCTCTTCAAGACCACCCCGGCCGACTCAGGCGACCTTATGAAAGACCTCCTCTTCAAGGCCTACGACATGGGGGTCAAAATCAGGTTCACCCCCATCTCCACGGAGGAATATGAGCAATGGGTCAGCCGACAAGGCAAGAACCGGTGGATCATCACAATCCTCGGCCGCCAGCTGACCGCCAGCAACATCGCCCTGGTGTCGGAGGTAATCGTCGAGCAGGGGCTCAACATCGACGCCATCCAGCGTCTCACAGGTCGCCAGCCCCTTGTCGAAGGCTCCCTCCCCGCCGCCAAGGCCTGCATAGAATTCTCCGTCCGCGGCACCCCCGTCAACCGCTCCGAGATGCAAAGCCGCTTCATAGAGATTTCATCCCGCGAAGGCTTCGACATATCGATGCAGGAAGACACAATGTATCGCCGTTGCCGCCGCCTGATATGCTTCGACATGGACTCCACCCTGATACAGACCGAATGTATCGACCAGCTCGCCGAAAAGGCAGGCGTGGGCGACAAGGTGCGCGACATCACCGAGAGGGCCATGCGTGGCGAGATTGACTTCCGCGAGAGCTTCACCGAGCGGGTAGCGCTGCTCAAAGGCCTCGACGTCAGCGTGATGGAGGGCATCGCCGAATCGCTCCCCATCACCGAGGGGGTCGACCGCATGATGCAGGTGTTAAAGCGCGCCGGATTCAAGACCGCCATCCTCTCCGGCGGCTTCACTTTCTTCGGGGAATACCTCAAACGCCGCTTCGGCTTCGACTATGTATATGCCAACGAACTTGAGGTCGAGGACGGCAAACTCACAGGCCGATATGTCGGCGACATCGTCGACGGCAAACGCAAAGCCGAGCTGCTCAGGCTCATAGCCCAGGTGGAGAATGTCAACATCGCCCAGACAATAGCCGTAGGCGACGGCGCCAACGACCTCCCGATGCTCTCGGCCGCCGGCCTCGGCATCGCCTTCCACGCCAAACCCAAAGTGAAGGAGAGCGCCGAGCAGTCGATTTCCACCATCGGCATCGACGGCGTGCTTTATTTCCTCGGATTCAAGGACTCCTTCATCGGCGAGCCGGGGAAATGACCATACCCCCCGACCGACAACCCCACATACCGCAACAAAGATGCCGACCGCACTCTACCATACTTTCGGCTGCAAGCTGAACTTCGCCGAGACATCGGCCGTGGCGTCCAGGATGGAGAGCCGCGGCATCAGCCGCGTGGCCCCGGGCGAGACTCCCGACCTGATATTCGTCAACACCTGCTCCGTCACCGGTGAGGCCGACAAGAAATGCCGTCAGGCCATACGCTCCTTCAACCGCCGCTATCCCGACGCGGCCATAATCGTCACCGGATGCTACGCCCAGCTCAAAAGCGAGGAAGCCGCCGCGCTCCCCGGCGTGGCCGTCGTGGCCGGCAACGACAAGAAAGGAATCGTCGATGAATTCGTCGACAACTTCCTGACCTCCCGACGCAAACTCGTCGAAGTAATCCCCGCCAAAGACATCCGCTCATTCTCCCCCTCCTGCTCACGGGGAGACCGCACACGCTACTTCCTCAAGGTGCAGGACGGTTGCGACTGCTGGTGCACCTACTGCACCATCCCCGCCGCCCGTGGCCGCAGCCGCTCCGCCACCATCAGCCAGCTCGTGGCCCAGGCCCGGCAGGCCGCCGAGGAAGGGGGCCGAGAAATCGTCATCACCGGCGTCAACATCGGCGACTTCGGCAAACGCCAGCCCGACCTCCCCGCCGGGGCCACTGCCGAGACATTCCTCGACCTGGTAAAAGCCCTCGACCAGGTGGAAGGCATACAGAGATACCGCATCTCATCCATCGAGCCAGACCTCCTGACCGACGAGATAATAGAATACTGCGCCACCTCCCGGGCCTTCATGCCCCATTTCCACATCCCCCTGCAATGCGGCTCCGACGCGGTTCTGAAACTCATGCGCCGCCGCTACGACACAGCCCTCTTCCGCGACAAGATACTGAAAATCAAGCAGCTCATACCCGACGCGTTCATCGGAGTCGACGTGATGGCCGGCACACGCGGCGAGACCCTCGACGAGTTCAACCGCTCACGCGACTTCCTCGCCTCCCTCCCCGTCACCCGCCTCCACGTCTTCCCCTACTCCGAACGCCCCGGCACACGCGCCCTCGAGATACCCCACACCGTCAGCCAGGAGGAGAAACACCGCCGCGTGGAGGAACTCACCACCCTCTCCAACCTGAAACTGCGCCAATTCGCCGAACAGTACACCGGCACCACCCGTCCCGTCCTGCTCGAGCACACCCGTCCGGGACAGCCCATGTCTGGCTTCACCGACAACTACCTGAAAGTCCGCATCCCCGACGCCCCCCTCTCGGCCGACAACCACATCCCTCGTGTACACATCACCGAGCCCCCGAGCCCGCGG
>CAMWVQ010000014.1 GCA_947177635.1 uncultured Porphyromonadaceae bacterium
TCTGACTTTGATAGATAGAGTGGATTCCATACCTGTCACCCAATAATTTCATATTGAGATCAGGGAATGTCTGGTGACTGCCGTCATACTGCGGACGGACGAAACAGTTGAACTTATTATTATAAAGGTCAACAAGTTTCTCCTTGAACTCCGGCGACTGGGCTTCCAGCCATTCTGAGAAGCCATTTCGTATCTCATCAATCTTTGTGTTGGCGAGTTGGATAGCCTCATTGTCAGGCACCTTTATGTCATGACCGTCTTCATCTTTGCCAGCCGACTTCTTGATGTCAGGAACAGTGTTATGAAGGGCGTGTTTCAACAGGTTCATTCCGTCGTATGTGCGGTAATAACCTCTGACACAGAACTCCTCCCAGATGGTCATGTTCTTTCTCGATGCCTCTGCCGAATACTCATCCATTGAGGAAGAATAGGCAATCTTCACATCGGTGTGGAACAGATATGACATATAGGCTGAGTAGATGCCGGTGGGTATCCATCGCTCACCGAAGTTGAAGTCAAGCTCGTCGAACTCGATACGGCGGGGGCGCGCCTCCTCCAACGCTTTTAGGGATATTATGGAGAAGTCAATGAATGGTTCTATCCCGTCATAGCCGGGAAAACCTTTAATGCGTTCTTCCTCTCTGTCAATCCATGAGCGGATTGCTTCGGCTTTTGCTACTACATTTCCGGCGATAAAGCGGTCTTTAATCTCGTAATTTTCGACCAGCGGATTATAGAAAATGTGACCTTCGAGGTTTTCCAACAAGGAAGCCTTATCCATATCCACAAGTGATAACATATATTTAAGATTGACGACACCGTATTTATTGAGCGATGCAGTCAGTGCCTCCAACGGAGTATCTACCGAAGTCACCTCGTCAACGGAGAATGATACCGGATGGTCGAAAATGTCAGCCTTGACAAACCGACCGTTGTCGCCACGCTCTAATGCAAGAGCGTCCCTGCCGTTGGCATCCATGAGGATAAATTTCACATTCTGTTTCTCATTGAGGTTGCCGTATTTCTCTACAAACTCATCGTAATACTGATTGAGGTGTTCGCGCAGATGTTCCGACAGTTCATGGGTCTCAGCCTCATAGTTATAAAGCTGCTGATAAGTTTCCGACAGTGTGACATAGAGCATGGCGCGTTTCGCCTGTTCGGGCTTCAATTCCAACGGATTGAATGTCGCGCTGTTCTTGCGTACTTCCGAGAGGAAGCCCACCATGCCGTCCTGAACGACCATACTGCCGTTGTGGTGGAAGAACTGAATATCCTCCGAGAAAGGACGGGGTGACATATCGACCTCGGTTTTCTCCGGCTGCTGTGCCGCCACTCTTGGCTGTCTGCCGGGAATGAAGTAGCCTTCGGTTTTCTCGATGACTGTGCCATCTTCGACAATGGTTTCGGATTTATAATCCTTGTTAGCTTCTTTTTCAGCCGCCTGACGCTCACGCTCCGCAAGCTGGGCGTATGCGATTGACATCATAGCCTCGTAGAACCCGTTGATAGGCGGATTATCGTCCCAGTTCAGAGAACCGTAAAATTCCAGCTCCTTTTCAGTAAGCGGTCGGAATTTATTTGTCGGCAACGGTCTGGCGTCAGCCCACAGTTTCGGCTTTTCGACCGGCTTTTCCTCCTTCTCTTTCTTTGGCACAGCAGTACGCTGGCGTTTTGGCGCGTCCCTCGGCTCCAGTTCCCCTAAAAGGTTATAGGCGAACAGACGCGGGTCGGGATTGTCGGAATAATCGGGACTGCCGTCTGTTTCGATTTCCTTCGCCTGTTGCGGAATGGAATCAGAAGGCTCATTATCGGATTGCTCAACCTTCTGTGTTTCAGCATTGGGTGTGACAATCTCGACAGCCTTTTGCTTGGCGGTCTTTGTCAACTTCGGGTCTTCGAGCTGCTCACAGATAGCCACACGTTGCCCGGCTCTTACGAGTTTGGGCAGGTAGGTGTCGAGCGCATGATGCGGGAATCCGGCAAGCTCGATATATTTGTCACTGCCACCATTGGCTCTGCGGGTCAGGGTTATACCCAAAATCTCCGACGCTTTTACCGCATCCTCGCCGAATATCTCATAGAAATCACCAACCCTGAAAAGCAACACGGCATCGGGATGTTTCTTTTTCATATCCTGATACTGTTGCATCAGCGGTGTGTTGGTAAGGCTCGACTTCTTTTCTGTCCTTGGAGTCTCCACCTTAGCCTCCTGCTTGGGTGTAGGGGTGGGAGTTGGTGTAACCGGGTGTGGCGTGGGCGGTTTGATACCGTTGGAATTATACAGCTCCAGATTTAGACGCAAGTGCAACGACTCGTCGAGAGCCTTGCGCAAATCCCCAGCAATGCCGTCTATACCTCCGTCATGGTGGTAAACGATAGCAGGTTTGCCATACTGGTCAGTACCCACCTTTGCATCGGTGCATATCACATTCTGCGGAAACGCTTGAAAGAATTTGTTTCCCGGCACCTTCGTACCACGGTCAACCACAGACTGAATGAAGAACTCTTCATCAGCCGACAAAGATTTCTTTCCAGTATGCTTCTGGAAAATAATCAAGTCAGAGCCAACATCAGTTCCGGCATTATCCGAGAAAGTATTGTTCGGAAGTCGCAGCGCCGCCACAAGGTCAGCCTTTTTCACGAGTTCCATGCGGATAAAGGGCGAAGCAGCGTTCATCACACCCTGCGATGTGATAAATGCGATAAGTCCGCCTTCTCTCACTTGGTCGAGACCTTTGAGAAAGAAATAGTTGTGCAAAGACTTCGCCGCCTGACGGTAGCCAATCTCCTTGCTTGTCGCATACTTCGGATCTGCCACAGCGAAATCGCCGAAAGGAACATTGGATGCAGCCACGTCGAAGTATCCGCTGAAATCGGGATCTATTTTCTCAAAGCCTTCTATATTCACAGTGGTGGACGGGTGCAGAGCCTGTAAGATTTTGCCTGTCAGCAAATCCTTTTCAAACGATAACACCTCCGAGCCGGGATAATTGCGCAGAAACGAATCCACGAAAACACCCTGACCGGCCGACGGTTCTAGAAATCTTTTCACTTCGACGCCATGATGTTTCAGCGCGTCAGAGATTGCATCGACAATCCGGTTGTCGGTATAAAACGCCGTCAGCGTTGACGCTTTAAGCGATTCCATGTAGCGGTTAAACTCCTTGTCGTCATGCAAATAATCATGAATCAGGCGACGCAATTCAACCGTAGGTGCGAACAACTCAATATCCGACTTGCTCCATTTGGCAGCATCCGCCAACTCGTTGGCATCGTTGAGAATACACTTCAACCCGCCAAACCCGGCATACTTGCGCAGCACTGCAATTTCTTCGGCAGTCTGCGCTGTGCGTCCGGCAACACCGAGGCTCAGGACAAGCCTTATCGCCTCGATGTTGTCGCGCATCGTCTGAAGCCTATTGAAGGACATCGCGAGTCTTTTTTATGATTTCAGAAATCATTCCGGCCAGTTCATTCTGAAGCGGCTGGTAATCTTCTCTGCTGAGGAAGTCCCCGTTTACTTCATACTTGTCAAGTATGGCGTTGATATAACGGAGGCCGAGCAGTAAATCTGCCCATTCGATTTTAGCTTCTTCCGTCGGCAGGTCATTGTGGAACAGTTCTTCGAGGAGGTTGAAAATCACATCCCAGCGAGATACATAGTAGCCGTTGAGAAGAACACGCATGGCGAGTTCCTCGGCAACAGGCTGACTGCGCCCTTCGAGAATAAGACGGGTCATGGTCTTATATGCCTCGCCGGCGCGGGTATTGATAAACTCTGAGTCTGTTACTTCGGGAAAGCGGTGGTCACGAAGATGGCCGTAGAGATAGGCTACGAAATAGTCCATCTCCTTTTCAAGAGGTTGTTTCATTATGGTGGGGAATTTAGTGGTTTGCCGAAATCCAGATTTGCTTAAAGTGATGTAAGGTGGTGTATGGCAGATGTATAAGCAAAAGGACACCGGGTTCCCGCCCGATGTCCAACCACTAAATCCACGTCAAAAATGAAACAAAAACATTATATGACGTTGAATCAAGTGCAAAGATACAAAATCTTTGGGACATTCGGGAGGAATTATTGATATTTTACTTGATTTTCAGGTATGTTAACCCGCTTTCTTGCAGGATTTACGCTTCCTGCGAGACTGTTTCTGACACTCATTCTCGTCAGGAGTGAAGGCCTCGATGACACGCTTCACGATGAGATTGTACAGTCTCTCCTCGTCTCGGCTGAGATCGGTAGGATGAAGTCCGGTCGTGACTATGCCATGACCGTTATAGGGCGTTTCACTATTGTGGAACGTGTTGCGGGTGCTGAGCCTTCCGACTTCCTTGGCCATATGACCGTATTGGGCGTTGTGCTCCAGCACTCGGAAGTCTCGGCGCATGGAATCATATACGTTGCCGGGGATTCCGTTTTGGTAGAGGTAGGGGTATGAAATCAGTCCCTTGGCGTAGAGCTTGTGAGCGATGAGGAATGTCGGCTCAAAGTCGTAGCCGAGTTCCACAGTGGCATCCATCCACAGAGTGACCATGTTATGAAGAGTCTGACCCTTCACGATATTCAGTTCTACATCGCTACCTTCGTCAGTCGGGTTGTTCTCTGCCGATTCAACATCGAGGGCGTTTTCTGCGGCAGCGGCATCGGCTTTGAGAAAAAAATTCACGAGTTCCCCTGCTAGCCACTTCTCATGTTTGTCGGGAGAATATACGCCGTTCTCGACACCACGGATGATGATGGGCTTACGCAGACGTGCAAGCCACGCGCGGCGCACTGTCACCGGCATATGGAGATACCAGTAGAGGTTGAGAAAAGCCAGTTCACCGTCGAAAGTAGGTTCCATAGCGTTTACAACGGCACTGCTTTTTGCCCACAGTGCTTTTATGATGGAGAGCTGAGCTTCGTCTGCTTTCGACTTCTCCCAGCCAAGGAGCGCATCATAATTGCGCATTCTGAAGTTGAAGTGGTGCGCATACATCTGGCGCATATCCTGACCGGAGTTCATGACGAACTTTTCGCCGCACTTGTATTCGGCTTCGATGATTTCGCCGTTGGTCCATGTCACGGCATAGCCGTTGCCGTAATAGTAGCCTTCGTGATAGGTGTTTGCATCGATTACACGAGCGATAGTCTCTGCCATGAAACGGTTTGAGGTAACAACCGTTACGAGTGTTTTCTCTGTCATATTTCAAATGTTTTAATTTGTTTGCTTATTGGGAATTTCGAGATGAAAGCTTCGGGAGGTTCCGGGCCCTCCCTCGGCGTTTCATCTGCGTGGGTTCAGTGGTTCTGGATTATACTCTGCTATGGGAATCAGAGTCGCGGTCCCTTCGGCTTGCGCTGTTGTTTCTGCTGGGCATCGTCCTTTGGCTGTGTCTGTCCTTTGGTCAGAGGGTCGGTGATGTTCTTAGTCGCCTCGTTGGTGAGACCGTCGTTGTTGACCGCCTTCTGTGTCTGCGACTCGTTGGCAACCTTGACACGCGGGTCATTGAGCGATGTCATCGGACGCTTTTTCTCCTTGTCGAAGTAGAGATAGACGGTGCATGGCTGTCCCTTCTCATCGACCATGTTGTCAAGCTTGGCTACACGACCGTTGGCGTAGTCATCCTTCTGTTGCTCGGTGAGAGGAATCTTGTTCCATTGTCCGAGAGGCTTGATGCTGCCGTCTTTAAGTGTCCATTTGGGCTTTTTCACAGCCTGCTTTTCAGTTGTCACGGTCGAGACAGTCTCGCCCTTGTGTTCTTTCTTTGCTTCGGCGGCCTGCTTCGCTTGCTGCACCTTCTCATACCAGTGCATTCCGTTGGGCACAAATTCGACAGCCTTTCTGTCAACGTTGTACTGGAGTATCCCCGTTCTGGTCTTTCCGTCACGGCATACGACCTCTTTTGGAGGGAGCGGGAGACCCTTTTTCAGTGTCATAATCTCCGGCATGGTCAGTTTCGTCTGACCGAAAGTGTCTCGGATTTTGACATCCTTTGCAGGAATTGCCAGCAGCTCGTTAGTGTAGCGGTCGCGGCTGATGAGCGAGGGGACTTTCTCACCGGTGACCGGGTCGGTCAATTCTACGATTCGACCAAGGTTGCCGTTCTCTTTGAGATTGGCCTGATCGATTTTGTCGAATTTGTAGCCCATGAACTCATCGAGTTTCTGCTCGCTCTGGATGAAGTGAGGAACAAGCTTGACGCTGCCGTCGGGGTCAGTGCGGAACGAGAGGCGAGCCTCGATGTTGAATTTCTCGCCACCGAATGTCGGTGTGATGTTCACTGGCTTGGACTTCCGGTTGTAGAGCATCTCCTTCAGGTCACCGGAGGCTTCAAGAGCCTCCTTGTCGATGCCCCATTTCTCTTTGAGCGTATCCCAGTCGATTTTCGACTGGTCGATAGCCTGCCACTTGGGTTCCTGCGATATGGTTGTCTGAGCTTGAGACTCGTCCGCTGTCTGTGCAGACGGTTCAACAGTGGATTCCGTCTGTGCGGGTTGCTCCGTAGGGGGCGCCGTCTGAGTGGGTTGCTCGACTTTCTGTTCTGCCGTTGGAAGCTCTACCTTATTGTTTTTGAGCATCTCGGCATTCGCCTCAGGGTCTTTGGCGAGGTCGCCGATTACGGTGCCGACAGTGTCATAGCGGTCAGCCGGAACTCGGAAGAATCCGAATCTTGATGGATTCTGGCACTGCCGGACAAAGTTCGACAGGAATGCCTCGATGGGGTTCTGACCCTTCTGGAATTTCACGAGGTCAGAGAGTTTTGCCGACTTTACATCGGTCATCTTGGGTGTGCCGTCCTCGTTGAGTCCGGTCACTGCGCCTACCTGCCCGGTATCGTTGTTGCGGGCGATAAGCACTTCTTCTTGATTCAGCTCTTGTGCCATATAAATTAGAAGTTTTTGGGGTTGGAAATTTGTACCCGATAATGGGCACGTTAATTATTGGTGTATGGTGTGGTATGGTTTTATCTTCTGGTGGTCTCAAATGCTATTCTGGCATCTGCCCAGCGGAAGGTCACGCGGGACTGGCGGCTGTCTCCGGATTTTATGAATGGCAGTGTGCCGTCAGCCATCATGGATTCGATTTTGGTTTTGCCTACATTATACATTTCCATGAGCTGCGCCTTGGTCAGCACTCTTTCTTCCGGCTCGATTACACCCTGATTTGTCAGGACACCATATATCTCTTTGCTGGCTTCCTTGATTTCGCGTCGGATTTCACATTTGATTTCGGCTCGAAGCTCATCAATTATGGCTCTGAAATCAGAGAGGATCGCTCTTTTCTCTAATACTGTCATATCAATATCGGGGTAATCGGGTTACACGTTTCATTGCTTTCTCGTATGCTACCGGATTCCAAGGGCATTGGAACTTCTCGATTGCATCCACCAGTTCCTTCAGGAAGTAGTGGGTTTCTCTTCCGACTTTTTTCCATTTCAGCACCAATCGCTTGCGGATGCGCTGAAGGTGTCGGGGTGAAACGCAGAGGATGGCGGCGGCTTCATACTTGCTCACCATCGGCTGGTTGGGAAGCCGCTCATGGATAAATCCATATTCCTCGGCTTTCTGAATTTTCTCATCCTGAGCCGCGAGATACTTTTCAAGGCGACTGAGAGTGCCTTGCATTCTCTGTACCTCTTGTGCCAGATCGGGCTGAGGGGGGAACATAACGTAATTGTCCATATCAGGTGGGTTTAGCGGTTGTTGTGTGATGCAAAGTTACTTTGGGAAAAGGAGGTGCATCTATGATAACTCCGGGATAGAGTTGGGATAAGTGTAGGATAAAAAACGCTTGATTTTCTAAAATCTACAATAACTCATCGTTGAATAACAACGACTTATAAAAATACTCTTAATGAATGTTAATGTCTAAATTTGTAGAAAATATTTTGAGATTCTCACGTCAGAACACAGCAAGTGCCGTCCGAGCATTCCCGAACGGCACTCGCATGAGGCTTATGGAATGTTCAGATTAAAAGTCGAGATTGCCGAGGTTTCTAGAAAGGATGTCCATATCCTTTCCAATTTTATCGGCGGTTATTCTCGCGTAAATTTGAGTTGTCTGAATGTTTGTGTGGCCGAGCATCTTGCTGACCGACTCGATAGGCACACCGCGTCCGAGAGTCATCGTTGTCGCGAAGGTGTGGCGGGCAAGGTGGAAGGTCAGGTTCTTTTCTATGCCGCAGATATCGGCTATCTCCTTAAGATAACAGTTGAGCTTCTGATTGGTGATTATCGGCATTAGCTGGCCGTCGTTGTAGCAACCCTCATATTTGTTGAGGATTTTCAGAGCCGGTGGAAGCAGCGGTACCATCACCTTTGTGTTGGTTTTCTGGCGGTGGGTGACAATCCACAGGCGACCGTCGAACATCTTCTGTATGTTATCGACACGCAGGTGGGCGAGGTCGATATATGCCAGTCCGGTGAAGCAGGCAAAGATGAAGATGTCGCGCACCTGTTCCAAGCGTTTGCTTGCGAACTCCTTCTGCATCATCTTGCACAGTTCATCCTCGGTCAGGTATCCACGATCAACGCGCTCGATGGAGATTTTGTAGCCGTTGAAGGGGTCAACGGTAATAAGCCCGGCTCGGATGGCTTTGTTGATTACCTGCTTGAAGAACTTCATGCACTTGTAGGTCGTGTTCTGAGAGTATTTATACTCGGTACGCAGGAAGAACTCCAAGTCCACTATGAACTGGTACTTGATTTCGCGGAGCGGTATGTCGGTGATGTTGTATTTCTTTTTCATGAACTCCACCACACGGCGGTACATACGCTCATATTTGCGATAGGTGGGGTCGGCTTTGCTGAGTCCAACGAGTTTCTTGGTGTCCTCCAAATGCTGCTCATAGACTTTAAGGAGAGACTCCTCTCGCTGGGTGATGCCCATGTAGGCATTGCGCACCATTTCGGCAGTGACGTAGCCGTGACGACGCTGGATGTCATAATAGTGTTCTTTAAGAATGACCTGTATATCATTCAGACGGCTATTAAGTTCGAGAACCTTTGCCGAGCGGCCAATAGCCCTGCCTGTTTTTGCATCCCAAATTTCAGGGTTTACAACCAATTTGGAATTTAGCTGCTCCATTTCTCCGTCCACAGTTATTCGTATCATGACGGACACATTACCGTCTTTGTTGATACGATTCCCGCGGATGTAAAATAGAACTTTGAATGTGTTCTTTTTCATCTAACGAGGATTTGGTGGTTATCATAAACCCGGTTTCGCCGTGGTTTGACATGATAACGAGTTTAACTTTTAGTTTGCTTAGACCGACTTTGGCCAATGTCAGACTAATGTCGGACATTAACCAAATCGGTATCGAACACCTCGTTATGAATGATGGAATTATCGTTGTTCTCGGTAATCAGAAAAATGGTAAAATAGGGATTTGGAAATACTCATACCGATGTCCTGTTTTTGACCGCCTTTTTCCGACTTATGTCCGAGTTAGGTTCTCGTAACCCATTGATACTATGTTTTATGCAGCACTAATCGTTACCCAACCGTTACCATTTTGGATTTTAAAAAAAGTGGTAACGAGTTGGTAACGAATGGCTGTCCGTAGCGGTCTTTTTTCTGTCCGATGACGGTCCTGAGTCGTCATTTTTAGGCACTAAAAAACCGCAGAATACATTGATATTCTGCGGTTTAGTCTTGTTTAGACTTTTGTTGGCCGGAATCTGTCCGACCCGCTAAGTGGAGATGGAGGGGCTTGAACCCTCGTCCAAACGTGGAACTAATGAGCTTTCTACATGCTTAGTCTTCTGTTGGTTTTCGACGTGGGGCAGGCTGAAGACTGCCAACCCCGCGCTTAGTTCCTGTTCTCTCGGAGGCTTCGCGGAACGTCCGGCCTCCCATTCCCGATTTATCTGCACCGCCTTGTCGATTAGTCTCGGGAAAATGACAATCGGGCGATGTCTCGTCTACGCCACTTTGGCGCGGATAAAGCTTAATTTACTGTGCTTCGATTAAGCAGCGAGAGCGTAGTTGTTTTCGCCATTTAAAATTGCGGTGTCCCTGATTATAGAGCGTAGCCACCATTGCTCTGCATGCTTACCCACCACCTCTACACGCTGTCAAAACCAGTCATCCCCGTTCTGACTTGTCGCTATAAGGCGATAAGTTTTGCAAAGTTAGTTTTTTAAGTTGGCATCCACAATATGGATGCCAACTCTTTTTGGATTTTTAACTATTTATGCGTATGGAATTGGTTGGAAACATTCTGAGCCGTCATCATTTTCAACCATTTACGATAGCCGAAGAGGGAGATTACTGTATAAAGCACATATAATCCACAATAGAAGTATAATCCTTTGTAGAAATATAGCCCGCTGCAGACTATGTCTACCACAAACCATATCAGCCATTGCTCGGCATATTTGCGAGCCAGCATCCAAAGGCCGACTATCGACAATGATGTTGTGAAGGCGTCTGCGACAGGCACTGTCGAATCGGTGAATGTAACCAGCAACCACCATAGGAACCACCACAACAGGGCGGCGGCCATCCCCAAGAGGCTCCAGGCAAATATCGGCGTATGGGTTATCTGCCGTTTATGCGAATCTGCCGTTTTTTTTCGGTCTCTGGAAGACTTCCAGGATGTGGTTTTACCGGTCCATGATACAAATCCGTAGACTGCTATCAGAAGGTAATATATGTTTATGCCGAAATCAGCATAAAGTCCTTTTGAGTAATAAATCCACATCGAGATGGCCGGCATAACAACCGACGCGAGCCAGACCTTGGAGTCCGCGTGGTACTCCCACCATAGGTAGAGCAGTCCCACGCAGAGTCCAAATATCTCAAGAATAGTGTCTGAAGTCATATTATGTTCAGAATCTCAATGAAGCAGTGGCCATAACGTGGGTGGGAGCCTGGGCGGCATACCCCGCATAGCGGTAAATCACCTTCTCGCCATTCTCAACCGTGTATCCCGCGCCGGCATACCCGTTGTTGAAATATTTCTCATTGAACAGGTTGTATATCGAGAACCCGATTCTCAACTCCTTGATTCCGATTAGATTCCTGAAAGAATATCCAAGATGGAGGTCAGAGACGAAATATGCATCCAGAAGCGCCGCCTCCGACTCGGCATTGTTCATATACTGTTTGCCGACATACCGGCTGTTCAGCGAGGCGTCAAAATTTTTGTATTTGAAATTGAACGCATTGTTGAATATGATGTCAGGAGAGAACGCAATCGGAGTGTCGCCCCTATCAAACGAAATCGGATTGGTCCATTCATCTTCATATATGTACTCCACGAAATTCTTTATACGGTTGCGTGACAGTGTGATGTTGAACTGCCAGTCAAACCAGTCGCACGGTCGCAGGGACGCTTGCAGTTCCACTCCCATACGGTAAGAATCCGGCACATTGACGCTCAACGGATTCCCCGTGTCGGAAAGCTGCCCGGTAACCACAAGCTGGTCTTTGTAAAGCATGTAATAAAGGTTGACACCGACCGAGAACAGCCTGTGGTTGAAACTGTAACCGACCTCAAAATCATCAAGCCGTTCCGACTCGGGATAGCTTTCGGGAGACCCGTCGGTGAAATTGTCACGCGTTGGTTCTTTCTGGGCCACCGCCCAGGAAGCAAATCCCCTGTGGGCCCCTGACGTGAAATTCACGCCAAGTTTGGGATTGAAGAAATTCCATCTGCGTTCGACATCAAGCAACGCAGGCGCCGAAGTGTTCCAATCCCAGTTGTCAGACATCCCCTTGATAGTGTAATGGATGTGGCGATACTGAAGATCTGCGAACACCGAAAACCGGCGGTCTATGTCATAATTGGCCCGCAGATACACGTTCGAATCGAACTTGCGGCCGGTGTTGTCATAATATTCCTGCAACGGATCAATCGGCCCCTCATAATTGCGTACCCATTTCACCTGGCCGTAATGGTGCCCGTCAAAATCAGAGACGGCACCTCCGAGCGTCGCGTTCCATCTGCCACGCCTGAAATTGACCGAGGCCTGTCCTCCGCCGAATCCGTTCACATTGTATTTGAGACGAATCAGGTCTGACTTCTTCACCAGATTTCCATCCGCGTCGACAAACGGCTGGAGGCCATATTCAATCAAAGTGCGCCCTGTCTTGTACTGGTCATAATAACCATCATCCTTGGTGTAGAAAAGTGCGGCATTGACATTGAACCACTCCCCTATCCGCTGAGAAAAAAGCAGCTGGAAATGATGCTGTATGAAATTGTCGTACTGGTCAGGATAGTAAGCGCGGTTGCCATCCTTGTCGACATACTCACCACACGGGTTGTACCTCCGGCCGTATTCCTCCATCTGCTTCTTGGATGCATAATCCCAGGCCATATAGGTGCGTTCCTTCCCTCCGAAGGCCACCAGCCTGACCGAAGTGTTGTAAGACTGGTAAGCCGCCTGGCCGAAGTAGCTCCACAGCTGGGAAGATGCGCGCTCGATGTATCCGTCAGACCCCATATGGCTCAGCCTGGCATCAAAGCTCCACCTCTCACCCAGCAAGCCGGAACCGACACGGAGGGTCTGGCGGTTGGTGCCATACATACCGTATGCTCCGGAAAGTTCAGCATAAGCATCCTCAGAGGATGCGTCGGTAACCATATTGATGCTCGCCCCGAAAGCCCCCGCGCCATTAGCGGAAGTTCCCGCGCCTCGCTGAATCTGCACATCACGCAACGACGACGCCAAATCAGGCATATTCACCCAGTAGACCCGGTGGCTTTCAGGGTCATTCAGCGGGAGGCCATTGGCAGTGACATTGATTCGAGAGGGATCCGAGCCCCTCACACGCATGGCCGTGTAGCCCATTCCGCCCCCCGCGTCGGAACTGACAGTCACCGACGGCGTCATATTCAGCAGATAGGTCATGTCACGGCCGTCATTGTGGGCCGTCAACTCCCGTTTGCCGATGTTGGTGAACGCAACTGGCGTTTTGGCAGTCGCGCGGTTGGCCACAACATCCACCTGGTCCAACACTACAGCCATGGAATCTCCATCCATGGTGTCAACAGACACCGCGCCAACGGTGTCACAGACGAAAGCCCCCGCGAAAAGGAGGGTCGTCCGAAGAATCATCTTCTTCATAATTTTTTCACTACGCCGGCATTAACCGGATCAGGTTCAGAGGGTATAATCTCAGCCTGCGGCGGACTGACCGGTTGGTCTTTCCGTGGCAAGCACCCCTAAAATTTGTTATTTACCGCGCAAAGATACAAATTTTCATTGTTATTAGCCCAATCCGTCCCCATATATTCGGATATTTCACCCGAATATTAAGCCAGAACCCCGACATATCCAAATTCACGGTGGCCGTTTTTTTGAAAAACAATGGAAATGATGTATCTTTGCAGTTAGGAATGTGGACCCTGGTAGACTACATCAACACGACATGGCTATGGTGGACTGTGACCATCGCATACGCAGCCATTGTATTGGGGGTGATTGCAATCGTGGTTTCGGAAAACCGCAACCCGGTGAAATCGCTCGCCTGGGTCACAGTGTTGCTCGTGCTCCCGGCTGTGGGCCTGATTCTCTACATCTTCTTTGGCCGGAACATCCAGAACAAGCGCATAATCTCGCGTCGTAACCGGCGGAAACTGAAGCGACTGGAACAAAACGGCCGGATAGACTCCTCTAAAGTCAGACAGTCGCCCGTCAACCTCCGCCATATCAAACTTGCCCATTCCCTCCAAGGTTCCCCCTATTACGAAGGAAACAAAATAGACATCTTCGACAATGGCCACGACAAATTCGAGGCCTTGTTGTCAGACATCTCCCGTGCGGAAAAATATATCAACATCGAGTATTACATCATCGCGGCCGACAAAATCGGCAACCGCATAACCGAAGCACTTCTTGACAAAGCCCGTTCGGGAGTGAAAGTCCGCGTCATCTATGATTCGGTAGGCTCCTTCAAGACGCCGGGTAGATTTTTCAAGAAACTCAGGAAGGAAGGAATCGAGGCATTCCCCTTCTTCGAAGTGGTGTTTCCCCCATTCGGCACGCGCGTCAACTGGCGCAACCACCGTAAGATAGTCGTCATTGACGGCAAAGTCGGATACATCGGGGGCATGAACATCGCCGACCGATATGTCGACGGCGGCAGGTCATTCGACGTATGGCGCGACCTCCATCTGAGGGTCACCGGCCCAGGAGTGGCAGCTCTTCAACAATCATTCGCCATTGACTGGAACTATATGGGACAGCCACTTATCGAGGATGAAGCCCCTGCGGCCACCCTGCCCGAGGCCTCCGGAAATCACACCGGCGTCGGGCTGCAACTGCTGACCGGAGGCCCTGTCAACCAGTGGATGAACCTCACCCTTATGTTCCATCAGGCCATCTCCACGGCCAAGACCCGCGTATGGCTCCAGACCCCATATTTCCTCCCGACAGAAGGCCTGCTGCATGCCCTGCAGATAGCATCGCTGTCGAAAGTAGACGTACGCATCATGCTGCCCCGCCGCAGCGACAGCGACATGCTGCGCTGGGCCTCCTTCAGCTATATCCAGGAATGCTTGCGGGCAGGAATCAAGGTTTACCTCTATGACAAAGGGATGCTCCACAGCAAGGCCATTATCGTAGACGACGACTTTGCCACCGTGGGTTCCACCAACTTCGATTTCCGCAGCTTCGAACATAATTTCGAGGCCAATCTGCTGGTTTATTCAAAGGAATTCAACGCCTCCCTGAGAGCCCGCTTCATAGCCGACCAACGCGACTGCATACGAGTTAATCCAAGCGTCTGGCGTCAGCGTCCTTACCTTGAAAAGGGCCTTGAGTCAGTGATGCGCCTATTCGCGCCCATCCTTTAGACCATACGCAATGGCAGACCATTCCACTTCCATCCATGCCCTGCTGAAAAAACATTGGGGTTATGACTCATTCCGGCCCATGCAGGAGGAAATCATAACCTCAGTCCTCGACGGCCACGACACACTCGGCCTCCTCCCTACCGGAGGTGGGAAATCAATCACATTCCAGATTCCGGCATTGGCGCTCGGAGGGCTGACCGTAGTGGTCACCCCCCTGATATCCCTGATGAAAGACCAGGTTGACAACCTGCGGCGAAAGGGAATCCTCGCGGGACAGCTGAACCACGCGATGAAACGCTATGAAAGCGAACTTGTCCTGAAACGCTGTGAACTGGGGAAAATAAAAATCCTGTACCTCTCCCCCGAAAAACTGCGTTCTCCCAACATGGATGCGTGGTGGAATATCCTTGATGTGAGGCTCATCGTGGTCGACGAAGCGCATTGCATCTCGCAATGGGGATATGACTTCCGCCCCTCATACCTGAAAATAGGCCAGTTGCGTGAGCGGTTCCCCGATGTGCCGGTGCTTGCCCTTACCGCCTCGGCGACCCCGCAAGTAGTCGAAGACATGATGGAAAAACTGGCGTTTCGCGACAAGACACACTGTTTCCATCTGAGTTTCACACGAAAGAACATCTCATATGTAGTGAGGCATTGCGAATTCAAGGATGTGGAACTGCTCCACATCCTGTCGCGTGTCGGGGGCTGCGGAATTGTCTACACCCGCTCAAGGAAACGCACCCAGGAACTCGCTGCTTTTCTCGCATCCAATGATGTCTCGGCGGATTATTACCACGCAGGACTCTCGCCGGAAGAGAAAAATGAGCGGCAGAACCGGTGGAAATCAGGAGAGACGCGCATTATCGTTGCCACCAACGCGTTCGGCATGGGCATCGATAAGCCGGATGTCAGGATTGTCATCCACCACGATCTTCCCTCCTCACTGGAGGAATACTACCAGGAGGCAGGACGCGCAGGACGCGACGGTCTACCCTCCTGGGCCGTAGTACTGACCACCCAGGCCGACAAAGGCACTCTCACCCGCAGGTTGTCAGAGTCATATCCTGACAAGGAATTCATACGCGACATCTATGAGAAGCTGTTCATATTCCTCGGAGTGGGAATGGAGGAGGGATTCGGAAAAAACTTCGAATTCCAGTTCGGAAAATTCTGCCAACGATGGGAACTCAATCCCGTGATGGCCGACAGCGCGCTGAGAATCCTGTCACAAGCCGGGTATTTCGACTACACCGATGATATGACAAGCCCCTCACGACTAATTATGACGGTGTCGCGCAGGGCGTTGTATGATCTCAACGGCCTCACTGAAGAGACCGAGCGGGTCCTGCAGTTCATTCTCAGGAACTATTCCGGGATATTCGCCGACTACGAGCATATACAGGAATCATATATCGCCTCTTCCCTCGACTTGACAGAGCGCACCGTTTACGAGGCCTTGTTGCGCATGCGCAAACTCCATATCATAGACTACGCTCCGAGAAAACGTGCCCCATATATATATATGCTGCGTTCCCGCGAGCCACGTCGTGATGTGATACTCCCCAAGACCGTGTATGAAACGCGCCGTCAACTGATGGAGACGCGACTGGAGGCAATGAAACGTTTCGCGTTCAATGATTACACCTGTCGTGTGGAGACAATGCTGGGATATTTCGGGGAAAAGGCCTCCCCCTGCGGGACATGTGACGTATGCCGCGACCGCAAGAAGCGTGAAATCAGACTGAAAGAGCATCCACAAGCCTCATATCTTTCACCCGAAATTCTCTCCGAGGCGATTGTTTTTGTGGCAAACCGGAACCGGGAGGGAATAACCATCGCCAATCTGGCCTCACAACTCAATCTGCCACCGGAAGAGGTATTGCAACAAATACGCCATCTGGCCGACACTGGGGCCATCAGACTTGTCGCCGACCTGCTTTTCCCGTCTGACTCCATTGACAGATAAGTGTTTGGGAAAACGAAAACGGGCCTCGTCAATTCCCATTGGGGAAAGGACGAGGCCCTGCTTATATGGAGCTATTGGTGATTATCGCGAAATGGCGAACTTCATCGACTCAGATGTGGCGTCGACATATGATAGCGACAGGATGTAAACACCATCGGCGAGCGCTTCCACAGGAACCACAGCAGAAGACTCTCCGGGAGTCATTTCCATCACCAGACGTCCCGACATATCCACGACACGTATGGCAGAGATGGCATTTTCAGCTGTTATAGCGATCCCCTCTGCAGTCATCCTTATTTCCGCTTTTGTCACGGAAACAGCATCAATGCTTGAAAGGATTCCGTTTGCGAAATAAACCGGGATAGTGTAAGAAGGCTTGAGCTCGTCATTCGAACGAATCTCGATGGCGGCCTCATACATACCGCTGACAAGGTTGGCAGGATTCATGGTCACCTTCACGTTTGCCGATTCTCCGTTGCCGAGAGAAAGGGTCTCCTTGTCGAGAGTAAGCCAGTTGATATAGGCAGAACGCTCGCCGGTCACATTGGCTCGGATGCAGTAGTTATGGTCAATTCCCAACTCGGCCATCGACCACCATGTGTTTCCGCCGATGTTGCAGAGGTCTCCATAACCGGCCAGGGCAGGTACACCGTCGATACCGATATGATATTTAGAGGCGGACATATTGAGCATCTCAACACCAAACCAGATGTCCTCACCGGTGATTTCCACCGGGGTGTCGAGAGTCACCACGTTCCAGCATCCGGCCTCAGCGATGAATTCCTGCTCAGCGAGAATGTCACCGGCATGGGCGCGGTCTTCACCCTGACCATACACCTTTATCTTGGTGCCTTCAGGCAGTTCGCTGATATAGACCTCGATGCTCGAAATCTTCATACCCTTGAGGGCAGCCATCTTCTCGCGAGGATAGTAATGGGCGAAAATACCTGAGGAATAGTTGCCAAGAGAGACTGCGGACTCATATCCGCCATCATAACGAAGCACATACTCAGCCGCGGCGCCTGACTGTGCCCGCTCCTCGACATCAACTTTCTTTGACTTGATGGGCGCGCTGAACTCTCTTGCAGGGGCAAGCGAGCGGGGCTCATATATCTCGGAAAGCATATAGTTCACACCAAGAGAGGCGTTGAGCTGAGCATCCCCATTATTGGAGATTGCCAGCGCGGACTGACGGATGTCGCCATCGGTCTCCTCGGCCACCTCCTTGAGATCGGTGACCACAGAGGGGGTGTTGTCATTGCGTTTCACCATAATTCCATAGTCTTCGGTCTCGCCGAAATAATAGCTTCCGCAAGGTGAAGGTGATCCGTAGACATCCATAACAAGGCGCATACGTTTAAGGCCCTCGCTTACAGAAACCCCTTCGGGGATGGAAATCTCAAGAGGCTGGTCGTAGACATAACCAACTTCCTCGCCGGCACCGGTGAAGACCCCGTCATTGTTCCAGTCAATCCAGACACCGGTCACATACGACTCCATCGGCTCGATAGAAAGCGTGAGGGTCTGTCCGGGGCGCAGTTCTGTCACGCCACCATCGGTAGTGGAAAAGTCGGTATAGCTTGCCTGCTCCGATCTGTTGTCGATAGAGCCTACAGTGACACGGGTAATGCCGACACGCGAATCCGCATACTCGTGGCCTGACTCACAGGCCTCACCTTCCGCTATGGAATATGTGGAGGTCACTGCTTTCATCTTGCTGATGCCTTCGTCGCCGGGAGTCACATTGCGCACTTCCACCTTGTGGTCTCCGACAGCAGACAAATCCACTCGCGACATAAAGGTGTAGTTGAAGGATGCGCCCGGTGCGATAGACACCGGAATGGTCTCCACTGCTGCGCGCTGCCCGTCTACCCACAGTTCAAGAGTGGCATCGTCGAGTGTCTGCGCGCCGGCATTGACAACCTTAACTGTCACCTTTTCGTGTGTGCCGTTGGCATTGGCAATGGGCGCGCTTATGTTGTCGACCCGGAGAGCCCTCTGGGCTGCCATGGAGCCATCTCCCATAAAGCTGAACACGGCAGGAAGATTGGCAAAATTCAAGCCATACTCTTCACCCATATAGACATACGCGTAATCCATCGAGGTGTCGGCTGTGAAAACCGAGAACCAGCAGGAGGGGGTATCGCCCATATTCACAGCGCTGAACGACATGAATCCTGACTCAAGCTTCATCTCCTGATTCAGGGTCACACGGAACTCATAAAGAGGCATCTCCTCCGCTTCGGAACCGTATGTGACACCGAGATAGCGTCCCACGATGTCTGACTCCTGACGGGACACAAGTTCTCCGGGACGGCCATTGTCATCCTGGCGGTAAAACGCAATTTCGAACTTGACAGGCTCAGTCATCTCGTAGTTCTCGTTGATACCGCCACGGCTGTCACATCCCAGCCAGTTGTAGGAATCTTCATCCCAATAGTTGAACAGACCTATCACACGAATCTCGTTGACACTCTTGTAGCATCCATGGAATGCCTGATAGAAGATGGTGCTCATTCCCGGGCGTCCCTGGTCGGAGCTCTGGAAGCCGGAATACCCTACCTCATCGGCTATATAAGGGCCGTCAAGCACTGTGTTTTCAGGACAGGCGAAAATTTCGTCAACGGTGACTTTGGCCGGCCCGCGCTGAACGTTACCCAAAGCTGTGACAGCGACAGCCTCCTTGCTGCCAGCGAACTTGCCCGGAGAAACAGGAGCCGCCTGGAGCAACATCGGACATAATGCCGCAAGTGCAATGTAAAACTTTTTCATAGGGGTTGGATTGAAATGTTGATGAATCTGAAATTTATATCTATCGGCAAAGATACAATCATAGGAGCAATAAACCAACCGTTTATACACGCCGGATTTCACAGATTCAAGAATCCGGAATCATTTACAAGTACGCTGAAAATCAACACATACGATTTGTGTCGCAAGTGTTTGAGCGCTCTTCCCTGGCCATTTTGCGGTAAACCGACGGAGAAAGCCCCGTATGTTTACGGAATGCCTCTGTGAATGTCGTCTGAGACTTGAACCCGACGCTCTCCCCGATGAACTTTATCTTGTATGAGTCATAGGCGGTGTCGGCAAGCCTTTCACAGGCGAGCTTGACTCGATAGTCATTTATGTAAGTATTGAAATTGCGGCCGAACTCCTCATTTATTGTCTGGGACACATATTTGGAATTCGATTCGACAAGTCTGGCAAGCCGTTCAAGGGAGAATTCGGGATTACACAACTCCTCCCTGTCGTTCTCCACCACGGCAGCTATCGCCTCGGCGAGTCTGTTGCGATGAATCTCGCGAAGATTGCTGGACTTGTATTTTGCTTGTTCGTCAGTGCCGGACGGCTCCACAGGCAACGCCTCGTCAATCATTGATTTAAGACGCACAATCTCCGCGTCACGCTCCTCAAGCATCCTTACACATTCACGGTTACGTTCATCCATCGCCTCTCGCTCGCGAGAGTTCGCCCGGTCAATCTCATACAGGCTGCGGTAACTGCGGGTTATGCGCCGCTTCTGGATATGGAAGATAAGGAGTGCGCCCAGCAGTAGACACGCGCCGGCAATGACGCTGAGCAACACCATGCGTTGCCGGCGAATGATGGATTCCTTTGTTTCCTTCTCCTTGTACAACGTGCTGATTTCATCTGCGGTCTTAGCCGCTTTGTACTGGAACAGGACATTCTTCACCGCGTTGAACTCCCGGTCATCCATCAGGGAGTCCCTTATGTCGAAATACCGCTCACGATACAGCCTGGACTTTTCCGGATTCCCTTTGCTGGAATAATAATCGGAAAGGGCGTCATACACCGACGGGAACATCCGTTCAAGACCGTTTCGTTCGGCGGTCTCACGACATCGCTCCATATAGATGATTGCAGAATCAGGCTTTCCCATCGCCTGGTAAGCAACGTATAATTCCTGATATGCCGATCCCTCATAGCGCGGTTCAAGGTTCTCCTTCGCCGCGAAAGAGGCCATATCGAGAAACTTCCCCACCGCCTCGTTATAACGTTTCTTGCTTTTAAGCAACAGGCCGTCCATTAGCCCGTCGAGATAAACCTCCTCCGGGGTTACGGGGGGATAACGTCTGCTGACTTCCATACGGTATTTCTCAGCATCTGCAACCGCATCCGTGTAAGTTATCATCCCGGAGAGATTCACCAGCAGTTTTTTCTCCACGTCAGGGTCGGGATGGTTTCTGCATATCTCCAGCCCCTTCTTGTAATAGTCGATTCCTGTCTCATAATCATTCAGACAGCAATAGACATTCCCGATATTCTTGTATATGGTTGCGGCCATAGGCAGAGACGGAATCTCTTCACTGGCCATCAACGCCTGTATGTAATTGTCAAGCGCGCCGGCGTAGTCGCAACGTCTCATCATCACATCGCCCACTCCAACAAATGCCCTCACCCGGTTCGCGGCCCTCAGGGTATCCGATTCATCCTGACGGCGCACGCATCCTGTCATATACAACGAAAGGGCTTCTGCCATATTGCCGGCCTTGAACGAGCTGTCGGCCATATCAAGCATCCTCTTGACAGACATCCCCGACACCTTTCCGAAAAGACTGTCAACGGTTTCATGTGGTGCATTGGACACTGCTCCCGACATATCCAAGGTCGAGAGGACTGACAATATCACCGTAAACCATATGATTATCTGTTTTACCATGCCAAATCGTCATTACTCCGAAGGGGGCAACTGACACGGGAGCACCATGATGATGTCTCAGGATTCTCAGCGGTATCGCTCGGGAAGAGCCGAACGTATCGCTTCCGCTGACAAGTCTGACACCCGTCGGCGATCTGCCTCATCGGCAGGGGGGGCGATGGGCTTGTGGATTGTCAGTATGACTTTTCCCCAGTGAGGCAGCCATTGTCCGCGCGGAAGCACATGGTAAGCACCGTCTATTGTCACCGGTACCACCGGCAGCTGGAACTCCATGGCGAGCTTGAACGCTCCGGTATGGAAACGGCCCATACGGCCTGACCGCGAACGGGAGCCTTCGGGAAACACGACCACCGACATCCCTCCCTTAAGGGTTTTCTCTGCCTCCGCCATAGTGTGACGGATAGCCGCCGGGGAGGAGTTGTCGACGAAGATATGCCCGGCAGCCTTGCAACTTATCCCCACCACCGGAAACTTGCGCAGGCCTATCTTCATCATCCATTTGAAATTGTGGCCGAGGAATCCGTAAATCGAAAAAATATCATATGCTCCCTGGTGGTTGGCCACGAACACATACGAGGTCTTCTCCTGGATGTTTTCCCTACCTCTGACCTCCACACTGACCAATGTGAGCCAGGTGCACAGTTTTGCCCAGATATGGGGAGGCCAATATCCCCAGAACCGTCCTCCGCCGAGCAAAGACCCGACGATGGCCACAATCCCGGTCAGGATTGTCAGCACGACTATCATAGGAACCATGACCACAATCTGATATATTCTGTACAGAACCAGAAGCATAGATTTCATAGCGGATTC
This sequence comes from uncultured Porphyromonadaceae bacterium, assembly GCA_947177635.1. Classification (GTDB taxonomy): domain Bacteria; phylum Bacteroidota; class Bacteroidia; order Bacteroidales; family Muribaculaceae; genus UBA7173. Next base: position 22,260 of record CAMWVQ010000014.1, read on the forward strand.
AGGGGGATGCAGGGGTTGTGTTTTATGAGGGGTGTTGCAAGGCCCGGCCGGGCCTTGCAACACCTCGCGTATAGTTTTATGGAATTTCTGATTACCAGGCGAACATCGGACGGTCAGCCATCATAGCATTGACCTTATCACGAACAGCCTTGATGGTCGCCTCACTCTCAGGAGCCGAGAGCACGGTGTCAATCATCTCAACAATGCCGCCCATCTCGTCGGCCTTGAGACCACGGGTGGTGATGGCAGGTGTTCCCAGACGGATGCCGGAAGTCTGGAAGGGGGAGCGGGAATCGAAAGGCACCATGTTCTTGTTGGCTGTGATGTCGGCGTCAACCAGCACCTTCTCGGCCACCTTGCCTGTAAGTTCCGGGAACTTGGAACGGAGGTCTACGAGTATGCAGTGGTTGTCGGTTCCGCCGGAAACAACGTGGTAACCCTTGTCGGTGAGGGCTTTCGCCATAGCGGCAGCATTCTCCTTCACCTGCTTCTGGTACTCCTTGTATTCAGGCTGCAGAGCCTCGCCGAAGGCCACAGCCTTGGCTGCGATGACATGCTCCAGCGGGCCGCCCTGAACGCCGGGGAACACTGCGGAGTCAAGCAATGACGACATTTTACGGATTTCACCCTTCTTGGTGGCTTTGCCCCAGGGGTTGTCGAAGTCCTTGCCCAGCAGGATGACGCCGCCACGCGGGCCGCGGAGTGTCTTGTGGGTAGTAGAAGTGACAACGTGGGCATATTTCACGGGGTTGTCGAGAAGGCCTGCGGCGATAAGACCTGCGGGATGGGCCATATCGACCATAAAGATAGCACCGATGCTGTCAGCAATCTTGCGCATGCGCTCATAATCCCATTCACGGCTGTAGGCGCTCGCACCTCCGATAATCAGCTTGGGTTTCTTCTCGTTGGCCATCGCCTCCATCTGGTCGTAATCAACACGGCCGGTCTCCTGGTCGACATTGTAACCGATGGCGTTGAATACCAGTCCGGAGAAGTTCACGGGGCTGCCGTGCGAAAGGTGGCCGCCATGGTCGAGGTTCATACCCATGAATGTGTCGCCGGGCTTGAGACATGCCATGAAGACGGCCATGTTGGCCTGTGCGCCTGAGTGGGGCTGCACATTGGCGTATTCAGCTCCGAAGAGCTGCTTCAGACGGTCCTGGGCAAGAGTCTCTGCCTCATCGACCACCTGGCATCCGCCGTAGTAACGATGACCGGGATAGCCCTCGGCATACTTGTTTGTCAGGCAGGAACCCATTGCCTCCATCACCTGGGGGGAGACGAAGTTTTCCGAGGCGATAAGCTCGATGCCCTTCTGCTGGCGCTGATGTTCACGATTGATGATGTCGAAGATGACGTTGTCGCGTTGCATAACGGTTGGTATTTGGGGTTGTAAGTTTCTTGATGATTAGATATGAAAGAGCCTCAGCTCTTCTTGTTTTTCTTGACCGAGAATCCGAAGCGACCGAGCTCTTCTCCCTGGGAATAGTAGTGGCCGTGGGTGTAATTGAGCAGTCCGGCCTTCCCAAGATCAAACCTGTCAGACTCGGGCTCAATGAAGCGTTCATCTGCCAGGACGTTTGTAACCTTGGCCAAGAACATATGATGGGAACCCAAAGGCAATATTGATGTCACCTTGCATTCGATTGAAAGCGGGGATTCATCGATATAGGGGCAATTTACCGTGACTCCCGGCGCAGGGGTGAGCCCGGTCTCTTTCCACTTGTCGTACTCTTTTCCGGAACGCACGCCTGCCCAGTCGGTCTGGCGGGCCATATCGGCCGTGGTGAGGTTGATGGTGAACTCCATCTGCTCCTTTATCAGTCCGTATGAGTGACGTTCGGGACGAACCGAGATGTAACACATTGCCGGGTCGGTGTTGACCGTCCCCACCCACGCCACGGTAAGCATATTGGACTCCTCGATGGAAGCTCCGCATGTCACCAACACTGCGGGAAGGGGATAAATCATCGTGCCGGGTTTCCAGCTTCGTTTCTTGTTCAACGGCTTGCTCATAATCTTCCGCTGGGATGTCGGGTGATGGCTGCTTACTTGGAATTCTCCGAAGCTTTGATTTCCTCTGTGGTGATACCCAGCGCACGGCATATCAGGGCCTGACGTGCAAACAAACCGTTGCGGGCCTGCTCGAAGTAGTAGGCCTTGGGGCTGTCATCGACATCCTCCGAGATTTCATTGAGACGGGGGAGCGGATGCAGCACGCGGAGATTGTCGCGCGAGCCGTCGAGCATGCTTTTTGTGAGGCTGTAACAATCTTTGACCCTCTCATATTCGGCCAGGTCTGCGAACCGCTCGCGCTGAACACGGGTCATATACAGGATGTCGGTCGAGTTTATAACCTCGGGGGAAAGCTCGGTATGAATCTCGTATGGGATGCCCAGGCGCTCACACAGGTCGATGTATTCCTGCGGCATCGCCAGCTCGGGACACGACACGAACCGGAATTTGGGATTGAAATACCTCATGGCCATAAGCAGGGAATGCACAGTGCGGCCATACTTGAGGTCGCCCACCATGGTGATTTCGAGGTTGTCGAGCTTCCCCTGCGTCTTCATAATCGAGTAGAGGTCAAGCATCGTCTGCGAAGGATGCTGGTTTGACCCGTCGCCGGCATTGATTACCGGTGTCTCTGTCACGGTTGTGGCATATTTGGCGGCTCCCTCCTGGTAATGACGCATGATAATCAGGTCTACATAATTCGACACCATCTTTATGGTATCTTTGAGGGATTCCCCTTTCGAGGATGATGAGGTATTGGCGTCGGAGAAGCCGATCACGCGTCCGCCAAGTCGGTTTACCGCTGTCTCAAAACTGAGCCGGGTGCGGGTTGAAGGTTCGAAAAACAGCGTGGCCACAACCTTTCCGTCAAGAATCTTGTGGTTGGGGTTTTCCTCGAAGAAACGTGCGTCGGCAAGAATGTCAAGGATTTCCTCCTTGCCGAGATCGTCGATAGAAACGAGTGAGTTGGGATTCATCGGAACGACAGTCTATATGGTTTATCCCGACCTGTCGGTGAAACTCCGCCGGTCGGCTTTTGTCACTGCAAAGGTAATAACTTTTCCCGGCCTTTACAACTATAAGGTCCCAAATCATATCCAAAAGATACACCACTGGCTTCAATCGCCACGATTTGTCGCAAGGAGACATTACACACTATGGGGGAAGTCCGCCATTTCAAGCATAGCCATGTCATCAGGCATGTTTCCCCAGGCGTGTATCTCGCATTGCGACCCCGACTCCGATATCAGGTATTCCCGTATGCGCGTTGCTTTCTCCGCCCCACGGCAGTTGGCAGTAGAGAACCGACCGGTCAACCGGCCGTTGTCATCCACCTCAGCTTTCGTCCCAATCACAAAATCCACTCCGTTGGCTATTGCCCAGGGGCGAACCCACTCCTCCACACTGGCCGTGGCGACTATTATCCTGGCTCCGGTGTCACGCAGGGCATCCATATCAAATTTCACATCGCTGCGCAACATTTCCGCGATTTCAGCAGCGAATCCTTTCCCCTTGCGCTCAAACTCTGCAAAGTCCATTCCCTTGAACAGGAAGCCAAACAATTTTTCTTTCGCGGCAGAGGATGAGAGCAATCCCATTTTCCAGGTGACAAGCCAAGGTGACGCTTTCACAACAGCCAATGCAAACCGGCATTTTCCCACAGCATAGACTCCAAACCGGATAAAGGAATCATCCCTTACCAAAGTGTTGTCAAAATCAAACAGACCGACTCTTTTTCGATGACAAAAATCACTATCCGAAAATGGACCTGCCAAGGGATTGCCTATGTGATTTCTTCGTGTCATGACTCATTGCGCCAATCAACCGGTTTACAGATATATGATTGCCAAATAAGACAATGACCAGCAAAGCACACATGCCTGGATGAACCTGTCTTTTAGAAGAATCGATGTCGGATCCCCGGCTTTTTCATCAACAATGGCAATCTGGAGATAACGGAGTATCCCGGCAAGCACGAAAACGGATGTCAGATATATCCATTGCGTGCCAAGCCTCTCTTCAACATCCGGCTGCACTGTATATAAGATGTAACAGACCACAGTAATCGCGCCGAGCAAGCCAAGAGTCTGGTTCATAAACGGCAGGTTATATGACACGGCATTCGCCCGCACCATGGCTCCTTGCTGCTGTTGAATCAACACATCATCCCGGCGTTTTGCAAAGCCAAGGAACAAGGTCAGCAGAAATGCGAGACATACCAGCCAGGGGGATATCCATATACCGCAAGCGACACCCCCGGCAAATATGCGAAGGACAAAGCCAACGGCGATGCAAAACACATCAACAATCGCAACACGCTTGAGACGCCAACAATACGCTACATTCATAATATAATACGCCGCGATTATCGCCACTGTATCAAGCACAAGCGCCAATGGAGACAACGCGAACACAATGCCTATGCCTACGACGGCCAACGCCACAGAGATAAAAGCAGCTTGCCTGCATGATACAGCCCCTTTGGCAACAGGACGGAAGCGTTTGCGTGGATGCATCCTGTTCTCATCCACGTCAACGATGTCATTCAGGCAATATATCGCGCTGGCCACCAGGCACATCGCGCAGAACACCACCAATGACGCAATCCAACAGTCCCAGTCTCCCATCCGCCTGCCAAAAAACATCGGAAGAAAAACAAACAGGTTCTTGACCCATTGCCATGGCCGTAAAAGTCTCAGCACTTCCATCTGATTAACTGTTTTACCGACATATAAATATGTTTACCCAACCCCCTGATTTTTTTCTCGCATCTGTAAGCGCCACTATGCTCATACAGGTATAAGATTTGTTTTTGCTCATCACTTGTCGTTTCCACCCAGATATATCTGATTGGATATTCCGGCACATGCAGCAGAGGCGTGCGGTTCGGTTCAGGAATCTCATCTTCATCCACTACGACTGGTGTTATTCCTTTTGCCTCAAGTTTGAGCTTCCACATCTTTCCAACATGCGACCTCACCTCCTTACCCTCAAGCACTTCGAAAACACTATTCCTATAAGCGACCAGTTTCAACGAAGTCAATAAGGCAACGAGAATGGTTAGCATCACATTGGACAACCCCAATAATGCAACGCCCCTATTTATGAGCAAACTCCCAGGCATCGCTTTAGTCAACGTCAAGTAATAAGCCATAGGGACAATCATCCAAACTTGAGGATTATATCTCGCCCACCATGATTGCTCAAAGAAAAAGCAAGAACATAAGACAATCACAGCGGCATATCCCACCACTGAAAATCGTTTGTTCCTTACCTCATAATATATTATCCAGACAATTGCTATCGAAAACAATATCTTAAAAAAGGGCCCGAACCCAGAGACTCTGGAATCAAATTCAGGCAATGAAACAGAACCATAAATTGATAATATGAAATTGACAACCCGACCATTTCCAAAGTACAAATCAGGAGTATTCGCTGTCATAATGTCAATTGCTCCATCACCCATCAATGGATAAAATGGATTGCCATAATTAATCCAATTAGTAAGATACGGATGAAATCCCACAACTAAAACACCGAAGATTCCAGACAACAAGCTTATGACAAATATACTTCGCGCCAATTCTTTCTTCCCGGTTACAACCAACCACATCAGAATGGCTAACATTGCCACCCCCTCTATAAAGAAATGATTGAATTTCGTCCCGATAGCAAGAACAATCACTATAAACAACCCTGCCTTGCATAACGGCACATTGCGCTTTTCGCAAATCTCAGCAGAAAAAAATATGCTTAAAATCAAATAAAAATATAACGCATAGTCAATATAATACGTGAAACTCTGACTTAAAAACACCGGATTCCCTACAGCCAGCAATGAGAAGACAACAACTTTCCACTTAGACAGTCCAGCCACAAAACTCCTGACGAAATTCACACTAAACAGAAATACAGCAACCACAAAAATAAAATTCACAGCTTTTCCAGCCTCCATATCTCCTGTTAATGAGTAGACACATGCCGAAATCATCTCAAGGGCCTTGGCATAGTGTATCGTCCATATAATCAACCCCTTGTCGTATGAGTTATCCCAGATTGGATTCCAACCATCAGATAATGCAAAAATCGTCGGCTGGTGATATCCTATACCATCCCAACTGCAGTCGCTTGTCATTGCTCCAACCATAATAGCGACAGCCCATATTAAAATGGCGGAAATTGCAGACCAAAGGAAACAAAATTTGGTGCAACTCCTTAACAAAATCAGTTCTGACGCTATAAAACCAATGACCAGTGGCCAATAAGAATGATGTATTCCTAATGAAAAAAACAGACTTGAAATGATATATGTCAAGCCTAATGTATACACCAATGAGAAGCCAACAGCAACCCCGACAGATGATAATGAGCCAAACTTGAAGACGGATTCCAATTTATTCATTTTATCGGGAGGCTTTGAGGTAGAGGAGGAGGGCAATGATGGCGTAGATGACGTTGGGAATCCACATAGCCACCAGCGGGGATGTTATGCCTGACACCGCGAAGGAGGAAGTGACAGTCATAAATAGAATGTATGAGAAGCTGAGCATCAGACCTATACCGATATTGACGCCCATACCTCCCTTAACTTTCTTTGATGAGAGAGACATGCCGATTACGGTGAGGATGAAGGCGGCCGCACACATAGCGAACCGCTTCTGGTACTCGATTTCAAACGCCTGTATGTTGGCAACGCCTCTTTGTTTCTGGCGCTCGATATACTGGCGCAATTGGGGGGTAGACAACGTCTCCTGGTCGTTGCGCGAAATCAGGAAATCGCGAGGTTCAAAAGGAATCACCGTGTCAAGCTGGTAGCCGCGCTTGATTTCTTCCCGGTTGCCTTTGAAATCACGTATCACATAGTCGCGCACCTGCCACCGGTAAAGCGTGTCCCATTTTATTGACTGGGCCTGCATCCTCGAAACCAGCTTTTTATCCTTGAAAAGCTCGAGGGAGAAACGGTAGCCGGTCTTGGTGGTGTTGTCATACCGGCTCATATACGCTATCTGTCCGGGGGCCACCTGCATCATTATGTTGTCACCGTAATCAACCCTGCGGTTCTTGACATAAGTGTTGGTGTACGCGATTCGTTTGACGTTGGCAGGAGGAATCACATAGGCCGAAAGCACATATGTCGCGACAGCGATGACCGCCGCAGAGATAAGGTATGGACGCAGAAGCCTCCGGAAACTCATCCCGGAGGAAAGCATCGCGATTATTTCGGAATTGTCGGCAAGCTTCGACGTGAAGAATATCACCGCGATGAACACAAACAGGGGGCTGAACTGGTTGGCGAAGTATGGGAGGAAGTTCAGGAAGTAATCGAAGATGGTGGCCTTCAGGGGGGCCTGCATGAACGCGTCGAGCTTCTCGTTTATGTCAAAGACGATGGTAATCGCCAGAATAAGCATTATGGCGAATATGTAAGTGCCGAGAAACTTCTTGATGATATACATATCAAGAAGCGACAGCGGGTTCCAACTCCGTCTGCGGTTTGACTTTTGTTTAAGTATCGAAGATAAGTCCTTCATCTCGGCAGTGTGTGAAATCTGTATTGAAATGGCGTTGACCGTCCGTCAGAGACGCCGTGTAACCCTCTCTACCATCTGAGGTTTCCATATATGGAAATCCCCGGCGAGTATGTGCTTTCGGGCCTCACCGGTCAGCCAGAGATAGAACGCGAGGTTGTGGATTGAGGCAATCTGCATCGCCAGCAGCTCCCCGGCGATGAAAAGATGGCGCAGATAAGCCTTTGTGTAGACCTGGTCGACAAAGCAGTCGCTTTCAGGATCAATCGGGGTGAAGTCATCGGCCCACTTGAGATTGCGCATGTTCATCACCCCGTTGCGGGTGAAAAGCATTCCGTTGCGGCCGTTTCGGGTGGGCATCACGCAGTCCATCATATCCACTCCCCGGTCTATGGCCTCCAGGATATTGGCAGGAGTGCCGACCCCCATGAGGTAACGGGGACGGTCGGCCGGGAGTATCTCGTTGACCACCTCAATCATGTCATACATCACCTCGGCAGGCTCACCCACGGCGAGACCGCCGATTGCATTCCCCTCCGCACCAAGGTCAGCCACCTGCCTGGCGGCCTCACGCCGCAGATCAGGATAGGTGCAACCCTGCACAATCGGGAAAAACGCCTGGGAATATCCATAAAGCGGCTCCGTCTCGTTGAAATGCTTCCATCCTCGGCGCAGCCACTTCATAGTGAGGTCGAGCGACTTGCGCGCATACCCCCATTCGGAAGTGCCCGGAGGACATTCGTCAAGGGCCATCATTATGTCTGACCCTATCTCGCGCTGGATATCGACCACTCTTTCCGGCGTGAACAGATGTTTTGAGCCATCTATGTGGCTTCTGAACCACGCGCCCTCCTCGGTGAGCTTCCTGCGCTCGGAAAGGGAAAACACCTGGAATCCGCCCGAATCGGTCAGAATCGGACGCTCCCACCCCTCGAATTTGTGGAGGCCGCCCGCCTTGCGCAATATCTCCGTTCCCGGACGCAGATAGAGGTGGTATGTGTTGCCAAGAATTATCTGGGCCTTGATGTCGTCACGAAGTTCTCGGGCATGCACCCCCTTCACGGCACCCACGGTTCCGACAGGCATAAAGACAGGGGTCAGAATCTCACCATGCGCGGTGGATATCCGTCCCGCTCTGGCGGCAGTGCCGCCGGGATTGGCTTCCAGTTTAAAATCCATTCGAGTGATATGATAATCCTATATGACTGCAAAGTTAGCAATTTTTTCTCGACTGAAAAAGGATTGGGGCAGACGGCGGTGTTTGGGAAAAATTTCGTAACTTTGCGGGATAAGTAACCACACAGCCTCCCAGGCTGCTGTTTAACATCTTAGATATGAGTTTCAAAGAGAGATTTCTGAACTTGCCCCCGGTAACCAAGAATCTACTGATAATAAACATCATTATTTATCTGTTCATGGCGCTTGTGCCCCGCATCGGGATACAGGTGGAACAATACGGGGCTCTGTATTACTTCACTTCTGACCAGTATCTCCCCTGGCAGCTTGTGAGTTATATGTTCATCCACGCCAATTTCTGGCACATATTCTTCAACATGTTCTCGCTGTGGATGTTCGGTGTGATTGTCGAGCGGACATTAGGTTCCCAGAAGTTCCTGCTCTACTACATCAGCTGCGGACTCGGGGCCGCATTGATACAGGAAGGGGTATTCGCCCTGATGATAAACCATTACGCGGGCTTGTTTGAGAACGGCTCGGCCCTCTGCCACCTCCTGCGTGGCAGCCAAGTCACCTACGGACAGCTGCTTGACCTGGGAATCCGCCCTGACGAGCCGGCCGTTGGCTCATTGCTCGGACTGTACCACACCCCTACCGTCGGCGCATCCGGAGCCATATACGGTGTGCTACTCGCGTTTGGCTTCCTTTACCCTCAGATGCGTATCTATCTGATGTTCCCGCCGATACCGATGAAAGCCCGCACCGCAGTGATGGTCTTCGCCGCCATCGAGCTTCTCTTGGGCATATACAACAGCCAGGCTGACACAGTTGCCCATTTCGCCCACCTCGGCGGCATGCTCATAGGCATCCTCATCCTCATATGGTGGAAAAAATCCGGCACACTCCGCAGCCTCTACTGATTTCAGCCTTATGTCACAGACTGCCCGAGCGACATTGATTCTGGTGGCTGCCAATATGGCGGTCTACCTCGTCATATTCGCCGGCTGGCTGACAAGGGGCTTTTTCCCGGACCTGCCCGGATCGCTCACCTCCTCCCTCGCGTTCCCCTCTTCCCCGGAATCATACTTTTCGGCTCCCTGGACCGTGTTCACCTATATGTTCACCCACCTCAGCTTCATCCACCTTGGAATCAACATGCTATGGCTAGTGGGCTTCGGCCCTATGGTGAGAGGAGGATGGAAACGTACGGTTGCCGCATATATTGCAGGCGGCATATGCGGTGGCGGCGCATTTATGGCCGCCGCGCTTTGCGAAGACATCCAGGATGCCAACCTCGCCGGAGCTTCCGCCTCAGTACTCGCCGTGGTGGTCGCCACCGGGATAATCTCGCCAAATCGGAAGCTTGACCTGTTCCTCATCGGCGATGCCAAGCTGAAATGGGTCGCCGCTGTGGCGGTGATCACCATACTGGCAGGAAGCATCAATTTCTCCCCGGCCACAGCGGCCCATCTCGGAGGAATGCTCGCCGGGGTCGCCATCGGAGTCGCCGTCAGATACCGCGAAAAGCTCATCTCCCTCCGGGCTATGGAACAGGCCCGGCAACGAACCCGCCGCCTCGGTCTCATCCACAAAGCGACGATGAGCGGTTTCGCCTCCCTGTCTGAACCGGAAAGGCTTGAGCTGTTCGACTTAAGAAACATCAAGGTTAATCAAAATTGAATATCCCTCCTCCAATTATCAAAACGTGAACAAGGAGACTATACTTAAAATACTTACGATTGCCGGATACGTGGTCAACGGACTCCTCGCCGCCGTCACCCTTATGGCCGCATATGGCGGAGTGGTCAACCCCGAGACATCCACCATACCCGCCATACTGGCCATGACTTTCCCGTTATGGCTCGCCCTGACAATAGTGGCAGTGATTGTCAACCTGATATTCAACCGCATAATGGCCATTATCCCGGGGGCCACAATCATATTATGCCTCGGACCCATCCTGAGCTTCTGCCCTCTGAACCTCTCCCGCGAAAAACTGACTCCCGAAGAGGAGAACCGCAGTTTCACGTTCATGAGTTACAATGTCTACGGACTTAACGACTACCACCTTCCCCTCCCCACTCCGAAAGACACCACGAACCTCTTCAACGAAGCCATGTCAGGAAAATCAAATCCGACAATGGCATATATCCTGCAACAGAACGCCGACATCGTCTGTATGCAGGAATTCTGGTGGACACTCCTGCCCAACCACCGCAGGATTTCCCCGGCCCTGCTTGACTCCATATGCACCCAATACCCCTACCGGGTGATGGGTGCCGGCAACGCGGTAATCTCAAAATACCCCATATATCCGGTGAAACTGCCGAAACTCAACGACCCGTCGGCGTTCCACATCGCGGTGGTGGCCGAGATACAGGGCCACCGCACACTTATCGTGAGCGCCCACCTGCAGTCAATCGGCCTCGACCCATCAGACAAAGCCCTGTACCATGAAATCACCGAAGGGGAAGGCGGACGCAAAGCCATATCGGGAGCAAAACGAAAGCTGCTGGCCAAACTGTCGACAGCCTTCCGCAACCGTGCGGCCCAGGCAAAGCTCATCCGGCAGCAAATCGACTCAATCGGCATCGAGAATGTCATAATCGCCGGAGACTTCAACGACATACAGGACTGCTACGCTATTCGCCAGCTTGCACGTGACGATTTCAAAAGCGCTTTCGCCATGGCCGGATTCGGCCCGGTAATCACATACCACGCCAACCGGTTCTATTTCCAGATTGACCACATCCTGTATCGCGGCAAGCTCGACGCCATCGATTTCAAGAAATATGACTTCGACCGTTCAGACCACTACCCCATCGAAGCCCGCTTCCTGTGGTCACAGACCGCTCCCCAGGTCAACCGCCACCTCAAAGGCATAGACCTGTTTAACCGGGAGTGACATCCATATAAAGACTTTTATTCCCCAATATCCATAAACACTAACCTAACAGTTGCTTATGAAACCAATCATTTTCGGATTCTGCTGCATGGCAGCTGCCGGAGCGGTCTTTCTGACCGGATGCGGCAAGCAGGAGAGGGAGAACCCTTTCATGTCTGCCTACGACACCCCGTATGGCATCCCTCCTTTTGAGGAAATCCAGATTTCTGACTACGAACCGGCCTTTGACGCCGGAATCGCCGAAGCCAAGGCGTCAATCGACTCCATAACCGCCAACGCCGAGGCCCCCACATTCGACAACACCATCCTCGCGCTCGACAACCTCAGCCCGACACTTGACAGGGTGGTGTCCGTGATGTTCGCCCTTGCCGAGGCTGACGCCTCCCCCGAGCTGGCCGCCGTCAACGAGAAGCTGATGCCCAAATACACCGCCTTCACCGACGAGATGATGATGAACCAGGCTCTTTTCGCCCGCGTGAAGACCCTCTATGAGAACATCGACACCGTAAACCAGCCCCTCGACGAAAGACGGGCCATCACTGACACCTACACCCAGTTCGTTCGCCGAGGCGCACTCCTTTCTCCCGAGAAGCAGGCCGAGCTCAAGGAGGTGAACGGCAAACTGACTGACCTCTACCTCAAGTACAACAAGAACCTCCTCAACGCCAACAACACCTTCGAGATTGTCATCGACAAGGAGGAGGAACTCGCCGGACTTCCCAAAAACACCATCGACAATGCCGCCTCCGAAGCAAAGGAACGTGGCAAAGAGGGGAAATGGGTATTCACCCTCCATGCCCCCAGCCGCCTGGCCGTGCTCCAGTATGCCGACAACCGCGACCTGCGCGAGAAGATGTGGAAGGGCTACACAACCAACGCCACCACCGGCGACAATGACAACCGCCCTGTCATCAACCAGATTCTCAAGGAACGCGCCAAGAAAGCCGCAATCCTGGGCTACAAGAATTTCGCTTCATACATGACGGCAGACAAGATGGCTAAAACTCCCGAGGCCGCCGAAGAACTGCTGATGAAGATTTTTGTCCCCGCCAAAGCCAAAGTCGCCGAGGAGGTGAAGACCATGCAGGAGCTGAGCAACTCTCTCGGCAACGATTTCGAAATCGCACCCTGGGATTACTATTACTTCGCCGAGAAAGTGCGCCAGCGCGATTTCGCCCTCAATGAAGCTGAAATCCGTCCCTACTTCGCCGTTGACTCGGTGCGCAAAGGAATCTTCGCTATGGCAAACCGTCTTTACGGCCTCACCTTCGAAGAGATGCCCGACGCCCCCAAATATCATCCCGACGTGAAAGTCTATGACGTGAAGGATGAGAAAGGTGAACATCTCGCAGTCTTCATGACCGACTATTTCACCCGTCCCTCGAAGCGCCAGGGAGCATGGATGGAGGAGCTGAAGACCTCCTGGATCAACCCCGACGGCTCTGTCGAACGCCCCATCGTCTACAATGTAGGCAATTTCGCGCCCCCGACAGCCGACGCCCCCGCCCTGCTGACCATCGATGACGTGCAGACAATGTTCCATGAATTCGGCCACGGCCTCCACGGTATGCTTTCGCGCGTAAGGCTCAAGAGCCAGAGCGGCACCTCCGTAGACCGCGACTTCGTCGAGTTCCCCTCACAATTCCACGAACACTGGGCATTCAACCCCGAGATGCTTAACGTCTACGCCCATCATTACAAGACAGGTGAACTGATTCCCGATTCACTCGTGCAGAAAATCAACGCCGCCTCCAAGCACAATATGGGCTTCATGACCACAGAGCTGGCCGGAGCTGCCCTGCTCGACCTCCGATGGGGCCGCCTCAATCCCGAAGGCGACATTGATGTCGACGCGTTCGAGAAGCAGGTGGCTGAGGAACTCGGCATGCCTTCGCAGCTGACATTCCGTTACCGCTCACCCTACTTCAAACATATCTTCGGTGACGACGGGTATGCTTCCGGCTATTACACATACCTCTGGGCAGAGGTGTTTGACGCCGATGCTTACGAACTGTTCCGTGAAAAGGGTGTGTTCAACCCCGAACTGGCCGGCAAGATAAAGCACATTCTTGAAAGCGGCTCCTCTGAAGACCCAATGGTCCTCTATGAGTCTTTCGCCGGCCGCAAACCATCCGCTGAAGCCATCCTACACCAGCGCGGACTCGTAAAATGACACACCTGCCCATATTGAGCAATCCTTATTATATATAAATTATATATAACTCGGATTCAAAACAGAAACAAACCGGACTCGCCAAGATGCGCGGGTCCGGTTTTTTGTCATATTTACTGTTGAATATTTGTCTACACCCCATCTTAACATCGCAATTGTATGATGTAGACCACATTTCTACTATTTTTAGCCATTACCGCCACAGCCTTTACAATATGTAAGAATCCCCTCCACAACTTAACCCTCATTTACAATTGTTAAAATCCGTAACTGTCGCCAAGAGGTTTCAAAATTTACATAATTGTATTAATTTTGCACTTGAAAACTCTTTTTACCACAACATCATAACTTTGTTTAGGCATGGCTACCAACCCTGTTTCTACTTTGGCCGAAGATTGTGGCATTAAGGTCCACATCGGTTCTCTCATCAGCGACGAACTGCGCCGTCAGCGGCGCCCGGCCGCATGGCTGGCTCAGGAAATCTGCTGCGACCGCACCAATGTTTACAAAATCATGCGGAAAGGCTCTATCGACACCGAATTGCTTTGCAGAATTTCCGTAGCCCTATCACACGACTTTTTCGCGGAATTACAATCCGCCTGCGGTTTCACAAAACCGCGACGACGCGACTGATTCCAGGTATAAGTCTGTACCGACCGGCTCCCACCTACAGGCACGTTAACGGCCCAAGGTTGGGGCCGGTTGTCATTTGTCGGCTGAACCTTTTGCGGGGCAACAGATGTTTTATTCATATCCGTGCCGCTCCCCTATGGCGGCATCCATTATGTTGAAACAAGACATCCGCCAACTGAAATGAACATCCGAATACTGCATTTCGTCATACTTGCGTACACACTCCTTGCAGCCGCCAGCTCGGAGGCGGCAAGCTCCTCCACCCCAACGCAAGATAACGCCCCATCGCATATCAACACCCTTTACGCCGGATATGACCTCTACACCCTGCGCCCAAAGGCGGCGGCGCCCTTCAGCCTGAACGGTTTTGTCGTGGGGTATTCGATAGATTTCAAAATACCCGGCAACCATCCACTGTATCTCGGCACCGGGATTGATGCCCGGTTCACATTCAGAAACAAAACTTTCCACGACACGGCAACCTATGATGAAGTCAAGGCCAAGGTGGCCACAAGCTTCATCAACTTCAACATACCGCTGAACCTATCATACCGTCTGCCTGTCACGGAAGCGTTCCTCATAACCCCTCAGTTCGGACTCGACCTCAGGATGCAGGCCCTCGGCAAAAGAACCACCACCGTGACATACCCATCCGTCACCTCCGAGCCTGTCTCCCACGCCGGGAACTTCACTCCCGGAAGTGTCAACCTGTTTTCCAAAAGCGCACTCGGGAACCAGGCGTTGCGCCGGTTCCAGGCCGGATGGCATGCAGCCTTGAAGCTGCAATATGACCAGTTCGTACTTGGCATCTCCTATGGCACAGACTTCGCCAAGTTGCGCAACGAGCTTGGCTCCTCAAACCTCCTGGTCAACCTGGGATATGTCTTCTGACCGCATCCTTTTGTCTTACCTTTCCCTTATACTCTTTTTTTTGATTTAACTTGTTGCGTCTCAGTTGGCAACATCTGCATTCAAGCCCCTCGTCGATTTGTCATTAAGTCCAATAAATTGGAGTTTTTGCCGTTTTATCAAGAAAAATTATGCAATTTTAGAAAATTTAGCTTAACTTTGCAGCGCTATTTGAGTCTCACAGCACACAGTTAACGACTGTTGTTTCAGGTTACATGTAACCATAAACAGGTTTTACAAACAAAAAAAGGCCTAAAAGCCCCAAACATTTCTAAGCAATGAAAAAGATGATTCTTGCAGCTGCCATCGTCGCAGCATCGGCATCTTCGGCAATCGCCCAGGACAACACATTCTCTCCCGAAGCAGGCGACTTCTCTGTGGAAGTGCAGTTCAACCCCTTCTCGAATGACTTCGGCACATTCAAAATCGACCAGCTCAAGGGACGTTACTTCTTTTCTGACAAGGACGCTATCCGTTTCGGCATCGGTTTCGGCTTCGACAACGTGAAGACCACTCCCGACCCTGACAACAACGAAGACACCTGGTCGAAAGGCAAAGTCGGCACATTCTCGATCAACCTCGGTTACGAGCGTCGCTTCTTCAACTACAAACGCGTGGACCTCTACGCGGGCGCCGGTCTCGGCTACGCCCTCCAGAGCGTCAGCGCCACCAGCCAGTGGGTCGGCTCTGACGATCTCCTCCACGAGACTCAGATTTGCAACGCAATGACCACCTCCGACCCCGCATTCGAGGATCGCAGCTACAACGAGTTCAACATCAAGGCTTTCACCGGTATCGACTTCTATGTCTACAAGGGCCTCTTCGTGGGTGCCGAACTTGGCATCAAATTCGGCTTCCAGAGCTATCCCGGATACTACACCAAGGGTGGATATGACAACAACGGTAACTGGAGCGACACCCTGGAGTCAGACAAAAAGAACAAGGTGAACGGCTTACAGCTCGCCACTTATGTTGAGCCCGCACTCCGTCTTGGCTGGACATTCTGACACCCAACGTCAATCAGACCTATTCGCCTCCGGAAATTTTTCGAAAATTTCCGGAGGTTTATTTTGCTGGGTTGAGAAATAATCCCTACCTTTGCGGGGTGAAATTTTCCAATATGGACATTCCGAAATTTTCTACTTCATCAGCCGCTGAAAAGCTTCGTTTCACCAAGATGCACGGCATCGGAAACGACTACGTCTACATCGATTGCACCAGCGGCTCCCCTTCAAACCCGGAAGCCCTGTCAATACTCCTCAGCGACCGCCACAAAGGCATCGGAGGAGACGGAATAATACTGATTTGCCCCTCTGAATGCGCGGATTTCAAGATGCGCATCTTCAACGCCGACGGCTCGGAAGCCAAAATGTGTGGCAACGGCTCTCGCTGCGTAGGCAAATATGTATATGACAACGGCCTCACCGACAAACTGGAATTAACGCTCGAAACACTTTCGGGCGTTAAATATTTAACCCTCCATCCTGGTTCTGACGGAAAAATCGAGACTGTCACCGTAGATATGGGCGCTCCCACCTTTGAGCCGGCTTCGATACCGGTGATTGCCGACAGCAACATCGGGATACCCGTGGAGGTCGATGGCAAAACGTTAAAGGTGACTGCCGTGTCGATGGGCAATCCCCACGGAGTAATAATCGTGGATGACCTCGACCAGACCGACGTTCACGGCATCGGCTCCAGGCTCGAAAGACACCCGATGTGGCCCGACAGGGCAAACATCGAGTTCGCGCAGGTCATGAACCTGAAAGAAATCCGCATGAGGGTTTGGGAGCGAGGAAGCGGCGAAACCCAGGCATGTGGCACCGGTGCATGCGCGACAGCTGTCGCAGCATCCCTTCTTGGGGTCGCCGACAGCAAGGATGTCACCATTCATCTGCTCGGCGGAGACTTGAAAATATCCCGTGACAAGGAAACCGGCCACATTATGATGACCGGCCCGGCCACAACTGTCTTCACCGGCGAGATGGAGCTTCCCGAAGGTCTCTTTTAATCACAATGAAACCCAGAAACTGATTATGTTCACTATAAACGAGAATTTCTGCAAACTCCCCGAAAGCTATCTTTTCTCGGAAGTAGCCCGTAGAATAAACGCATTCAAGCAGGCCCATCCTGAAGCTGACGTGATAAGAATGGGTATCGGCGACGTGACCCTGCCTCTCTGCCCCGCCGCCATCGAGGCAATGCACAAGGCTGTCGATGACGAAGGTTCATCTGAAACCTTCCACGGCTACGGCCCCGAGCAGGGATACCCTTTCCTTCGGGAAGCCATCGCCCTCCACGACTACAAGGAACGTGGCATGGAAATCGACCCCTCGGAGATTTTTGTCAGTGACGGCGCGAAGAGCGACACCGGTAATTTCGGCGACATTCTCTCGGCCGACAACATCGTGGCCGTGACCGACCCCGTGTATCCCGTGTATGTCGACACCAATGTGATGGCCGGACGTGCCGGCACTCTCGCCGACGGGGCCTGGAGCAAGATACAGTACCTGCCCGTGACAGCAGCCAACGGATTCGTGCCTGAAATCCCGGCAGGCGACCATATCCCTGATGTCATATACCTCTGTTATCCCAACAATCCCACCGGCACAACCCTTACCCGCGCCCAGCTCAAAGTCTGGGTTGACTTCGCGCTGAAAAACGGCTCGCTCATACTCTTCGACTCAGCATACGAGTCATTCATCCGCGAAGAGGATGTGCCTCACTCGATATACGAAATCGAAGGCGCGCGCAAATGCGCGGTCGAGTTCCGCAGTTTCTCGAAAACAGCGGGATTCACCGGTGTCCGATGCGGCTACACAGTTGTTCCCAAAGAGCTCACAGCGCGCGATTCCGAAGGGAAAGAGGTGAGCCTCAACCACCTGTGGAACCGCCGACAGTGCACAAAGTTCAACGGGGCCTCTTACATCTCACAGCGCGGCGCGGCGGCGATTTTCACTCCCGAAGGACGCCGTCAGGTGAAAGAAGCCGTCGACTACTACCTGACCAACGCCGGCATACTCCGTCAGGGGCTGACCGAGGCCGGGCTTGAAGTGTATGGCGGCGTCAACGCTCCCTATGTGTGGATCAAGGCTCCCGGCGGAATGTCATCCTGGGAATTCTTCGACCTGCTGCTTGAAAAATGCAACGTGGCCGGAACTCCAGGGTCAGGCTTCGGCCCCGCCGGAGAGGGATATTTCCGCCTCACCGCGTTCAACACCCTGGACAACACACTCGAGGCAGTGAGACGCATCAAAGAGGCCGGTTTCTGAGTCTGAGAAATTACGCGTGGCCGCGCCCCTGTTTTTAGGTTTGTGAGGGCGTCAGGCAACGTTAATTATAACAAACTTCATTCCAATCTTATGTCTTTGTTAAGATTCAAAGCGGTTCAGGAGGCTTCCGACCGCAAGGCCGTTGCGGTGGAGACCCCAACGGAACGTCCCGAAAAATTCTATGGCGAAGCGGTTTTCAATCGCCAGAAGATGTTTGAGTACCTTCCTAAGGCAACCTACGACCAGCTCGTCGACGCAATCGACAACAAGCAACCCATTTCACGGCAGCTCGCCGACAGTGTGGCTGCCGGAATGAAGCGGTGGGCGATCGAGAACGGCGCCCGCCATTACACCCACTGGTTCCACCCCCTCACCGGAGGAACCGCCGAAAAACATGACTCATTCATCGAGCATGACGGCAAAGGTGGCGTCGTAGAGGAATTCACCGGAAAACTCCTCGTGCAGCAGGAACCTGACGCGTCAAGCTTCCCCAACGGTGGCATCCGCAACACCTTCGAGGCCCGCGGCTACTCTGCCTGGGACATCTCGTCACCCGTCTTCCTGCTCAACAAGACTCTCTGTATCCCCACCATCTTCATCTCATACACCGGGGAGTCGCTCGACTTCAAGACCCCTCTGCTGCGTGCCCTCAACGCCGTTGACAAGGCAGCCGCCGATGTGGCCCGCTATTTTGACAAGAATGTGAAGCATGTGGTCAGCTACCTCGGCTGGGAACAGGAGTACTTCCTCGTAGACGAGGCCCTCTACGCCGCCCGTCCCGACCTGGTGATGACAGGCCGCACACTCATGGGCCACGAGAGCGCCAAGAACCAGCAGCTCGAAGACCACTATTTCGGAGCCATCCCCTCGCGTGTCGAAGCATTCATGCTCGACCTCGAGAACGAATGCCACCGTCTTGGCATACCCGCCCACACCCGCCACAATGAGGTCGCACCCAACCAGTTCGAGCTGGCCCCCATCTTTGAGGAGACCAACCTGGCCAACGACCACAACCTCCTGCTGATGGGCCTGATGAGCGAAGTCGCCAAACGTCACAACTTCCGTGTCCTCCTCCACGAGAAACCCTTCAACGGAATCAACGGTTCGGGCAAGCACAACAACTGGAGCCTCGGCACCGACACCGGCACCTTGTTGTTCGCTCCCGGCAAGACCCCGAGGGAAAACCTCCAGTTCATAACCTTCGTCGCCAACGTTATGGCCGCCGTGCACAAGCACAACGCCCTCCTGAAGGCTTCGATCTCCTCAGCCACCAACGCCCATCGCCTTGGTGCCAACGAGGCTCCCCCCGCCATCATCTCCATCTTTACAGGCTCGCAGATCGCCGACATCTTCGACCGTCTCGAAAAGAGCACCGAGGATGAGCTTATCGAGCTTGCCGGAAAAGAGGGCATCACCGTCGGCGTGTCCCAGATTCCCGAAATCCTGCTCGACAACACTGACCGCAACCGCACATCACCTTTCGCTTTCACCGGAAACCGCTTCGAGTTCCGCGCCGTGGGCTCCTCTGCCAACTGCGCGTCAGCGATGATTGCCCTCAACGCCGCCGTTGCCGAACAGCTTGCCGAGTTCAAGCAGCGTGTCGACCGCCGCGTGGAACGTGAGGAATCGCTCTATCACGCCATCCTCGAAGAGGCCAAGGCTCTCATCATAAAGTCTAAGGCCATCCATTTCGACGGCAACGGCTACTCAGACGAGTGGAAAGAGGAGGCTCAGAAACGCGGCCTCGACTGTGAGACTTCCGTCCCCAAGATTTTTGACGCTTACCTGACCCCCGCCTCCGTCGAGATGTTCAACAAGACCGGTGTCTTCAACGACCTCGAGCTCCGCGCACGCAACGAGGTGAAATGGGAAACCTACACCAAGAAAATCCAGATTGAGGCCCGTGTGCTCGGTGACCTGGCCCTCAACCATATCGTGCCGGTGGCCACCCGCTATCAATCGATTCTGGTCGAGAACGTGGCCAAGCTCCATACCATCTTCTCTCCCGAGAAGGCCGAGGAGCTTACCGCCTGCGACAAGGATGCCATCGAGAAGCTCTCCAAGCACATCGCTGAAATCCGCAAGGATGTGCAAGAGATGGTCAACGCCCGCAAAGACGCCAACCGTATCGAGAACGAGCGCGAGAAAGCCATCGCTTACCACGACAATGTGGTGCCCAAGATGGAAGCCATCCGCTACCATATCGACAAGCTCGAACTGATGGTCGACAACGAGATGTGGCCTCTCCCGAAATACCGCGAGATGCTGTTCATCCGCTAATATCCAAAAGCCCGTCAGAGGGGGTATGTCATAATCCTGATCTTACAGGTTGTGGGATGCCCCCTTTGGCATTAATTACAATCATATCACATCTGATTCCCCACAGGGACAGCATACAGCACCGATGGAACAACTCAAGCATGAGTGTGGCGTGGCGATGATACGCCTCCGCAAGCCTTTGGAATATTACCGGGAAAAATACGGCACCTACGCATGGGCGCTCAACAAGCTCTATCTGCTGATGGAGAAGCAACACAACCGCGGCCAGGAAGGTGCGGGCATGGGGGTGGTGAAACTCCATTCCGTGCCGGGTCACGAATATGTCTTCCGCGAACGCGCGCTTGGCTCCAACGCCATCACCGAGATTTTCGCGTCTGTGATGCCGCAGTTCGACAGAGACCACATAGATTCCATGCCGCCGGCTGAAGTCGAGGCTTACACCCCTTTCGTCGGGGAAATCTATATGGGCCACCTGAGATACTCCACCACCGGCAAGAGCGGCATATCATATGTCCACCCCTTCCTTCGCCGAAACAACTGGAGGTCACGCAACCTTATGATGTGTGGCAACTTCAACATGACCAATGTCGATGAGATTTTCAAGTCGATAGTCAGGAAGGGGCAGCATCCGCGCATATATTCAGACACTATTGTGCTCCTGGAACAGCTCGGCTATGCCCTTGACCGCGAGAACCACCGTATCTACCGTGAGTTGCGTGACACTCTCGAGGATCCTGAACTCGGAATAGCCATTGAGGACAACATCAACATCCGGGAGGTGCTCAAGGCCGCGTCCCCTGCCTGGGACGGCGGATATGTAATTTGCGGCGCTACCGGGTCGGGCGACATGTTCGCGCTGCGCGACAGCCACGGCATACGCCCCGCGTTCTACTATATCGACGACGAAGTTGTTGTCCTTGCATCCGAAAGGCCCGTCATACAGACCGTGATGAATGTGAGACGGACTGACGTAAACGAGCTCACCCCCGGCTCGGCCCTTATTGTCTCCAAGGGTGGAGACATCGAAATCGCCGACATTCTCGGAGAGGGGAAGAATGAGCGTTGTTCGTTCGAACGCATATATTTCTCACGCGGCAGCGACGCCGACATTTACCGCGAACGCAAGGAGCTTGGGCGCGCGGTGGTGCCGGAGGTGATGAAAGCCATCGGGGGAGACCTCCCCAACTCGGTGTTCTCATTCATCCCGAACACCGCGGAGGTGGCATTCATCGGTATGGTGGAGGGACTTGAGAGCCAGCTTGACAAGACGAAAGCATTCCGCATCGCGGAACTGCAGCAACGCGGCGCGTTGAATCCCGAGACGATAAAGCAGGTGATGGACACCAAGCTGCGTGTAGAGAAGGTGGCCATAAAGGACATCAAGCTACGCACCTTCATCGCAGAGGGGACGTCGCGCAACGACCTGGCCGCGCATGTCTACGATGTGACTTACGGTTGTGTTGTCAATGACATCGACAACCTTGTGGTGATTGATGACTCGATAGTGCGCGGCACGACCCTGAAGCAGTCGATTATCGCGATGCTCGACCGTCTCCATCCTCGCAAGATTGTGATTGTGTCATCCTCCCCGCAGGTGCGCTATCCTGACTATTACGGTATCGACATGTCGCGTATGAGCGAGTTCGCGGCCTTCCGTGCCGCCGTGGCTTTGCTCAAGGAGAGGGGGATGGAACACATACTCAGCGACACTTACGAGAAATGCAAGGAGCAGGCCAAGCTTCCCGCCGCAATGCAGGTCAATTGCGTGAAAGCCATATACGCGCCGTTCACTGACGCCGAAATCTCGGAGATGATGGCCCGGATGCTCACTCCAGAGGGAACCAACGCCGAGGTGGAGATTGTCTACCAGACCCTCGCCGGACTCCACAGCGCCGTGAAGACCTGTCCCGGCGACTGGTACTTCTCGGGTGACTATCCGACTCCCGGCGGTGTGCGTCTGGTCAACCTCGCCTACATAAATTATTATGAAGGCAATGCGGCCAAACGCGCCGAATAACCTCCGGAAAGATAATATCTTTGACAAATCGGCGTTAAATAATAGATGGAACTAAACTCCTGACGCATATTCATGACGTTGCTGAACAAGAAATCCACCTCAAAAAAAAGACACTTCCCTATGTTGAAGAAGAGCCTGGTTGCACTATCGGTCTCCCTGATGGCGTTCGGAATGTCTGGCCAAGACGGCTCCACGGCATACAATTACCTCAATGTCACCTCTTCCGCCAGGATATATGGCCTGGGGGGCGTCAACATCTCGACCGTAGAGAATGAACTCAGCACTGCCGACCAGAATCCGGGCCTTCTTGGCTTCGAGATGGACAACCAGGTCATGGTCGATTATATGCGTTATCTCGGCAACTCCAACTTCGCCGGGGTGAAATACGCCCACGCCGTCGGTGAACGTGGCGCCTGGGCGGCCGGAATAAGATACTTCGGATATGGAGAAATGAAGGCGGCCGACGCCACCGGGGTCATAACCGGCACATTCTCTCCGAAAGACCTTAATTTCTCCGGCACCTTCTCATATGACATCACTTCACGGCTTCGCGGCGGTATCTCCCTAAAGCTGCTGTACAGCAGCTATGAGGAATATTCCGCATTCGCTGTTGCCACCGATTTGGGTATCAATTACTTCGACCCCGATACAGACTGGTCGTTCTCGGCTGTTGTAGCCAACCTGGGCGGTCAGCTCAAGAAATTCCACGAGAATTACGACCGCCTCCCTGTCGACCTTCGCCTGGGGGCCACCAAGGGATTCAGCGGTGTCCCCATCCGGATTTCGGTGACTCTGTGGAATCTCACGAAGTGGAAACTGCCTTACTACGACAGTGGCGACGGCACCTCTTCCGAGCCGTTCGAGAAGAAGGAGTCTTTCGGCTCAAATCTGTTCCGACACATGGTGTTCGGCGTGGATTTCGTTCCCTCCGACCGCTTCTATGTCGCGTTGGGCTACAATTACAAGACCCGAACCGACATGAGCACTTACAAACGCTCTTTCCTTAGCGGGTTCTCATTGGCGGCAGGTATGAATGTAAGCCGTTTCAACTTCTCGCTGGCATTCGGGCAACCACATTCGGGAGCTACCACCCTGATGTTCAACCTGAATATGAACCTCCAGGATTTGGTAAGGTGACGACATCAGCCATTTGATGTGACAATTATTACTGACATGAACTCAAACAACAAGATTATAATCGCGATAGACGGATTCTCGTCAACCGGTAAAAGCACCATTGCCAAGGCTTTGGCGCAGAAAATCGGTTACAGGTATGTTGACACCGGCGCGATGTATCGCGCCGTGACCCTGTATGCGATGAGCCACAATATGGTGGCTCCCGACGGGATGGTCAACACAGAGGATCTTGTTGCCGCGCTTCCCGGAATCAGCATCGGTTTCGGCATAATGCCTGACGGCACTCAACACACCTTGCTTAATGGCGAGGATGTCGAGGAACATATCCGCAGGATGGATGTCTCCTCCAAGGTCTCTTATGTGGCCGCGATTCCGGAGGTACGTCACGCCCTGGTGAAGATGCAGCAGGGATATGGCGTCGAGAAAGGCATCGTGATGGATGGGCGTGACATCGGCACAACGGTGTTCCCTGACGCGGAGCTGAAAATATTTATGACGGCGTCGGCAGAGACACGTGCGCAGCGACGTCTCAAGGAACTGGTTGAAAAGGGGCAGGCGACTTCGTTCGAGGAGGTGCTGGCCAATGTGGTGCATCGCGACCATATCGACCAGACACGCGAAGAAAGCCCTCTCCGCAGGGCAGACGACGCCTTAGACCTTGACAACTCCACGATGACGCGCGAAGAGCAGAATGAGTGGCTGCTGCAACGCTACCGCGAGACTGTGGCCCGTGTGAACAACAAGGCTATCTGACCACCCGACATGGCAAGAATCGAGATTGACCCTGGTTCGGGGTTCTGCTTCGGCGTGACCACGGCCATACAGAAGGCGGAGGAGGAGATTGACCGCTCCGGCACACTGTATTGCCTCGGTGACATCGTGCATAACAGCGACGAAGTTGGGCGGCTTGAACGAAAGGGATTGAAGATTATCTCACACCCCGACCTCGCCACGCTTCATGATGTCAAGCTGTTGCTCCGCGCCCACGGGGAGCCTCCCTCCACCTATGAGATGGCTCGCGCCAACAATATTGAAATTATCGACGCGACCTGTCCGGTGGTGCTCCGTCTGCAGCGGCGCATCAAGGCGTCTTACGATGTCCCCCCCTCCGAACGGCCCCAGATTGTCATATACGGCAAGAACGGCCATGCCGAGGTGAACGGCCTTGTCGGTCAGACTGCCGGAGAGGCTATCGTGGTTGAAGGGCCGGAAGACCTTGACAAGATTGACTCCTCCAGACCGGTGGTGTTATACTCCCAGACCACGAAATCCGTAACCGGTTTCAGGGAAATCGCCAGTCTGATTCGCGAAAGACTGGCCGATGAGGTCTGTTTCGAAAGTTTCGACACCATATGCCGCAGGGTCTCCAACCGGGTCGAACAGCTTCAGGTATTCGCCCGGTCCCATGATGTCATCGTCTTCGTGGCCGGTGAAAAGAGCTCAAACGGAAAGGTGCTTTACGGAAACTGCCTTGAGGTCAATCCGCGTACCCACCTGATTTCAAATCCCCGCCAGATTGACCGCAGATGGTTCCCGGAAGACACCCGGGAGGTGTCGGTCGGTATCTGTGGCGCGACCTCTACCCCTCTGTGGCTTATGGAGGAGGCTCGTCAGCGTCTCGGAATGTTGCTCGACGGCAATCATCAGTGTGACTCCTTATGAACTCGTTCGTCGCCATAGATGTGGAGACGGCCAACAATCAGCCGTCTTCAATCTGCGCCATCGGCGCGGTAAAGGTTGTGGACGGAATCATCGTTGACCGTTTCTACGAACTGGTAAAGCCTGAACCGGAATATTACTTCCGGTATTTCACGGAGCAGATTCACGGCATCGGCTACAGCGACACCGAGGATTGCGACACATTCGACCGCGTATGGCGGCGGTTGTCATTTATGACCGGGAAGCTCCCGTTCGTGGCCCACAACAAGGCGTTCGACGAGAGATGCCTGCGGGCGGCCCACAAGGTCTACGGGATGGACTTCCCTGACGACCGCCCATTTTTCTGCACCGTCGTAAAGGCTCGCCGCACGATTCCGCGGACGATATGCCCGAGTTTCTCTCTGCCTAACATTTGCGAGTTCTTCGGCATCCCGTTCAGCAACCACCACAACGCGTTGGCCGACGCCGAAGCTTGCGCCAAAGTGGCGATGGTGTTGTTTGCCGAGGACTGACCGCGATACGGCCGCGACTTTGCCGGGAGGAAAGAATCCACTCCCCCATACACTCACGATTATGCAATGATAAGTAACTGGTCGAAATTATTTTAATGTTTGTTCGAGTAAAATTTTTAGAAG
>CAMWVQ010000015.1 GCA_947177635.1 uncultured Porphyromonadaceae bacterium
CAATAGGCCTCCTCGGGGGAGGGGAAGGTGACAGCCTTGACGTCGGAGATATAATGGGTCAGGGCTTCGTTAATGGCCTCACCGAGGTCAGCGTAAAGGCGCAGGAACTTCGGCTTGAAGCCTTTGTTCATGCCGAGCATGTCGTTGACCACCAGCACCTGGCCGTCGACGCCGCTTCCGGCTCCTATGCCGATGACGGGGATGGATACCGACTCGGCTACCTTGCGGGCGAGATCGGAGGGTATTTTCTCCAGCACCAGGGCGAAGCATCCGAGTTCTTCAAGCATCTTGGCGTCGGCGAGCAGACGGGCAGCCTCGGCGTCCTCTTTCGCGCGGATACCGTATCCGCCGAACTTGTTGACGCTCTGGGGGGTGAGGCCGAGATGGCCCATCACGGGGATTCCGGCCGAGAGGATTTTCTCTATCGATTCACGGATTTCCGCGCCCCCTTCGAGCTTGACGGCTTCGCAGCCTGACTCTTTCATCAGGCGCACGGCGTTGTGGAGGGCGGCGTTGGCGTCCCCCTGGTAGTAGCCGAAGGGCATGTCGGCAACGACAAGGGCGCGGTCGGTTCCGCGCACCACGCAGCGGGCGTGGTAGATCATCTCCTCCAGGGTCATGGGGAGGGTGGTCATATTGCCTGCCATGACATTCGTGGCGGAGTCGCCGACGAGGATGACGTCCATTCCGGATGCGTCGACAAGACGCGCCATGGAGTAGTCGTAGGCGGTCAGCATCGCGATTTTCTCACCGGCGGCTTTCATCTTGCGCAGGGTCGCGGTGGTCACTTTCTTGGGTTTGTCTATCGTGTTTGTTGACATAGTGTCTTTTTTTCATACAAACTGAAAGGCCGTCCACCCCCGGAAACGGGGAGGGAGGCCTTCCATGATATCTATTGGCTTTAAGGTAGTGTCTTATTTGGTTTCAGACTGAAGCTTGGCACGGTCGTAGAGTTTCTCCGCGTCGATGTTGTTGGCGGTGCCATAGGCGGGATAGTCGGCGAGCACCTCCTTGTACATGGCAGCCTCGTCGGCGTGGTTGCCGAGGGCGGCGTACACACGGGCGAGCTTGAGCATGAAGTAGGGGGTGTAGGCGGGGTTCTTGTCGCTCTGGGCGATGGCGTCCTTGTAGCACTTCACGGCTTCCTGGAGCTTGTCGAGGTTGACATAGCAGTCTCCCTTGAGGGAGTATGCGGCCGAACCGATGATTTCCTCTTTCGCGGAATATTTCGAGAGATATTCGAGGGCCTTCTCGTAGTCGCCCTTCTGGTAGAGGATGATGGCGCTCTGCAGGGCGGCGCGGTTGGCGGCGTCATAGCCGTATTCGTCGGCGACATTCATATACTGGGCGAGGGCCACGGAGTCGTTGCCCTGGGCCAGGGTGAGGTCGGCGGTGCCGATGGCGTCGTTGGCCTTGTTGATGCCGGGACCGCGGAAGAAGTAGAAGTAGGCGAGGATGATTACCACCACGGCCACAACTGCGAGCCCTACGGTGGAGATGAGCTTCTTGTTGTCCTGTACCTTGGTTGTCATCGAGGTCAGGGAGTCGTTGAGGTTCTCCAGCCCTGATTCAGTCGTTTCGGTTTTCTTTGTAGACATGGATTATGATGTTTTTGTTTTTTCACGGGGAACAAGCCGCGCCACCTGCCGGCACACGCTGCCTTTGAAGCGCAAAATTAAGCAATTAGCCGCAAACAGCCAAAAAAATCATCCCCAATTCGGCTTTTTTTCATAATTTAGCGTTATCTTTACGGGGTGATTCGCCATACGGCTACCCGCTCGCGTGGCAGCCGGCGCGACTCCCCGCCTCATACCCCATACCGAATCCCATGGAAAAGAAAACCATATCGATCCCTTATGAAATGCTGTCGCCGGGCGAGCTGTCGGCCGACGACGCCCTGCTGGTCGACACCGCCCGCGAGGCCTCTTTCCGCAGCTATGCCCCCTACTCGCGCTTCTCTGTCGGAGCGGCCATCCTGCTCGACAACGGGGAAATCATCCCGGGCAGCAACCAGGAGAATGTGGCCTTCCCGTCAGGCACCTGCGCCGAGCGGTCGGCCTGTTTCTACGCCCATGCCCGCTATCCCGAGGCCAGGTTCCGCAAGATAGCCATCGCCGCGCGCGGCACCGACGGGGAGTTCACCGCCGTCCCGACCGCCCCCTGCGGGAGCTGCCGCCAGGCCCTGCTCGAATATGAGATGCTGGCCGGCGCGCCGGTTGAGGTGCTGCTGGCGGGGAAAGATGTCATCTACCGCCTCCCCTCGGTGGTCTCCACCCTCCCCTTCGCCTTCACCGAGTTCTGACCCCACAGCCTTCCGGATGCCATTCCCATGCCCCCCGGCCGACGCGCCCTGCGCGGGAATTTGGGAATATCCCGAATAATCTGTAACTTTGCAGCCAGAACCAACTGACAAAAGAATTGGACACAGACCCCTTACCACCTTTGATGATCTCGCTTGAGGCCCTCCCTTTCGGAGCGGCCCAGATTGTGGCGTTGTGTTTCGCCGGGATAGCCCTGCTCATTTCCGGTTTCGTGAGCGGCAGCGAGATCGCGTTTTTCTCGATAACCCCTCAACAGGCTGAAGACCTCGACGAGTCGGAGCGCTCAAACGCCATCCGGCGGCTGCTTGACATGCCTGAGCGGCTGCTTGCGACCATCCTTATCGCCAACAACCTGGTCAATGTGACCATCGTCGTGCTGACCTCCTTCGCCCTCACCCCGCTTTTCGAGCAACTGCCCGGCTGGGCCAACTTCCTGCTCCAGACCGTCTGCCTGACATTCCTCATACTCCTGTTCGGGGAAATACTGCCGAAACTGGCCGCCAACACCAATCCGTTGCGCTGGGCCGGCTTCGCCACCGGCGGCATCAACTTCCTGATGAGGCTTTTCTGGCCGCTGTCGTCGGTGATGGTGAAATCAACCAAACTTGTAAACAAGGTGGTAACCCGCCAGAGCCGCAACATCACCGCCGACGAGCTGGGGCAGGCCCTCGAAATCGCCGATGTCGAGAACCGGCCTGACAAGGAGATGCTCCAGGGCATCCTGCGCTTCGGCGACACCAACGCGGCGGCCATCATGACCCCGCGCGTCGACATCACCGGCCTTGACGCCGACATGGACTTCGGGGAGGTGATGGATATAATCGTCACCAAAGGATATTCCCGCATGCCGGTGTTCGGCGAATCACAGGACGACATCGTCGGTGTGCTGTATGCCCGCGACCTGCTCCCCCATATCCCCGACGGGAATGACGGCGGCAAATCCGGCGATGAAGGCTTCCGCTGGCAATCGCTTGTCCGCGAGCCTTATTTCGTGCCGGAATCCCGCATGATCGATGACCTGCTGGAGGATTTCAGGAAACTGAAGATACACATCGCCATCGTGGTCGACGAGTTCGGCGGCACCCGTGGCGTGGTGACCCTCGAGGATGTCCTTGAGGAGATTGTCGGCGACATCAACGACGAGTATGACGAGGAGGAGATAACCTACCGCCGCCTCCCCGACGACACATACATCTTCGAGGGGAAAACCCTCCTAAACGACTTCTTCCGCATCACGGGCCTGAACGCCGATGACTACCGCCAGGTTGCCGAAGACTGCGAGACCCTCGCCGGAATGCTGCTGGCCATCAAGGGGGATTTCCCAAAAGAGAAGGAGCCGCTGGTCTATGGCCGATGCCGCTTCCTGATTCTCGACATCGAGCATCACCGCATCACCTCGGTGCGTGTCAAGGTGATGCCCCAGGAGCAGACAGCCTGACATCAACCTGCCGACGGGATGGTTCATTTTCCACACCTCCTCCCACAAATCTGACACCAGTCTGCAAACGTGATTATATTCGACAAATACGGCATAAAGGTTTTCGCCCGCGAGCTGCCCGGCGACACTCCGCGCTGCGGCCCCGGCCGCGCTCTGGCCGAACGTGCGGCCGTGAAACGGCTGCTCCGGGAGGCGTTCCCCCTCGACCCCTCCATGTCAATCGCCCACATGCCGTCGGGCGCGCCGTTCCTGACCCGGGGAGACGACGGGGAGGAATCCCCCTCTCCATCACCCCTCCTCCCCTCGATTTCAATCAGCCATTGCTCCGGGATGGCGGCGCTCGCCATAGCCCCATCGGGAATGAGAATCGGCATAGACTGCGAGGGGGGTGACCGCATGGCCTCGCTGCAACGCACAGCCTCCCGGTTCCTGTCGCCGGCGCAGATGCCCCAGTGGGGCGAGTACCCCTCATCGCTATGGGCCTGGTGCATCAAGGAAGCGGCCTACAAGGCTGCGATGCAGCCGGGACTGCCGCTGGCCTCCATCCCCCTCCCGCTGGAGATACCCCTGGGGGAGACCACCCCTGACGCAGTCATCGAAATCTCAGGCACGCGCTACTATGTGGTGCAGGCCGACACACTGGAAATCCCCGCCATACTGATGCTCGCCTTCGCCGAAGAGACTCCCGGGCTCGACAAGAAATGATTATTTAGTAAGAGCTCCCTTTGGAATTCACGGATTTATTTCTAACTTTGCCGTTCACAAACGACACGTCTACAAATACCTTACAGTATACCTAATGAAACGATTACTCCTTCTTCCCCTGCTGGCGGTGATGGCCCTGGCCGCAATCGCCCAGAAACAGGCCGGGACAGGCTCAAAGTCCTCCGCCAATGCCCAGTATCAGGTTTTCGGGGTGGCTTTCTACAACCTCGAGAATCTCTTCGACACCATACCCAACAACCCGCTGGGACGCGACGCCGAGTTCACACCCCAGGGAGCGCGCCAATGGACCGGCAAACGCTACTGGTCGAAAATCAACAATCTCGCCCGCGCCATCTGCAACTTCACCACGCAGACCACCCCCAACGGCCCGGCGTTCATCGGCGTCAGCGAAATCGAGAACCGCTCGGTGCTTGAAGACCTCGTGAAGGCTGTCGACAACCGCCTGAAGGCTGAAGGGAAAGCCCCCTGGAACCTCCAGATTGTCCACCACGACTCCCCCGACCGCCGAGGCGTGGATGTCGGCGCGCTCTACAACCCGCGTTACTTCCGCCTGTTGAATGTCTCCAACACCCTGCTCACCATCGAAGGGATGCCCAACTTCCGCACCCGCGACCAGATGTGTGTGACCGGCGTGATGGGCAGCGACACCGTCAGCGTGATTGTCAACCACTGGCCATCACGACTGGGAGGGCAGGAACAGAGCAGCCACCTGCGCGAGGCTGCCGCCGCCACCTCCAAACATATCGCCGACTCCCTCTGGCAGCTCCGCCCCAACCAGGGTGTCATTATAATGGGCGACCTCAACGACGACCCCCACGACAAATCCTGCGCCAAAGTGCTCGGAGCAACCAAGAAGCCCAACGGAGTCCAGCCCCACGGATTCTACAACCCCTTCTGGTCGATTCTCGACAAGGGGATAGGCACCCTCGCATACCGCAGCTCCTGGAACCTCTTCGACCAGATTATCGTCAGCGGCACCCTGCTCGAAGACAACACCGGCAAGCGTAACCTCCATTACTGGAAAGCCCAGGTAAACAATTTCGAATTCCTGCGCGACACCGAAGGCTCTCGCCAGAACTACCCCCTGCGCACTTATTCCGGCGGCGTATTCCTCGACGGCTATTCAGACCACTTCCCCACCGAGATTTTCCTCATCCGCCAGCGTTGACCCGCGCCATCACCCTCTTCACCTCCAATACGCTAAAAAATCTTATAAACCCTGACGGTTTGTTACGAAATAAGACATGGCCATTGCACGATGGCCATGTTTTTTATATCTTTGCGGCCAATTATCCGAAGTCAGTAACGTTGCTCTGGGACTTCACTGGTTTCCACATTTCCAACATCAGAAAAATTCCAAAATTGAAAAGCACTATGTTCGGCAAGCCCAACCTCCCCTCCCTGGGCATATCAGCCATCCCCCTGATTGTCCTGCTGGTGGCCCTCCCGACTGTGATTATCCTACACGGCGCCGATGCCGTGGGCGACACGGGACCCTGGATTCTGCTGATATGCGCCGCCCTCTCCGTCTCGCTGGCATATATCGGACGCACACTCACGCGACGCAGCCTCCGGTTCGGCATTCTGCGCAGCGCGGGCCAGATACTCCCCGCCATCCCGATACTCATCTGCATAGCGATGGTGGCCACCACATGGATGGCCTCGGGCGTCGTGCCGACCCTGATATGCTATGGTCTCGACATCCTTTCCCCACCCCTCTTCCTGATGCTGGCCTGTATTGTCAGCGCCGCCATATCGGTGCTGACAGGCAGCTCCTGGACCACAATCGCCACCATCGGCGTTGCATTCATGGGCATAGGCGAGGTGATGGGCTACTCCGCCCCATGGATTGCCGGAGCCATCATCTCCGGGGCTTATTTCGGCGACAAAGTGTCGCCCCTGAGCGACACGACGGTAGTGGCCTCATCAGCCGCCGGCGTCGACCTCTTCCGCCATATCCGCTACCTGATGGTCACCACCGTGCCATCCATCCTGATTGCCCTTGTGGTCTACCTGCTGGTCGGCATCCTCGGCGACCACTCCAGCGCAGCCATCAATCCCGGCCAAATGACAGCCGCGATACACTCCACATTCAACATCACCCCCTGGGTGCTGCTCATCCCGGCCCTGACAGTGATGCTTATCGTGCTGCGGGTCAACACGATGCTGGTGCTGTTCATCAGCGCTCTCCTCGGAGGCGCGGGAGTCTTCATCTTCCAGCCCCAGTTCGACATGGGAGCCGGCGAAATACTGCTTTCGTTCTGGAAAGGGGTGAATTTCTCGACCGGAGTGCCGTCGCTCGACGACCTTGTGGCCACCGGCGGCATCCTCGGCATGACCTCCACGATATTCCTGGTGTTCTGCGCAATGATTTTCGGAGGGGCGATGATCGGCACCGGCATGCTGTCGCGCATCACAGCAGCCTTCACCGCGTCGCTGCGCAAGCGCACATCTATCGTCGGGGCCACCGTCTCAAGCGGCCTGGCGATGAACTGCCTGACCGCCGACCAGTATCTCTCGCTGATAATAACCGGCAACATGTACCGTGGTCTCTACCACCGTTTCGGTCTTGAGCCGCGTCTGCTCAGCCGCGCCATGGAGGACTCCGTGTCTGTCACCTCCGTGCTGATTCCCTGGAACTCCTGCGGCATCACCCAGTCTACCGTGCTGGGAGTCTCGACGCTCGCCTACTTCCCCTTCTGCATCTTCAACATCCTCTCCCCCGCCATGTCGGTACTCATCGCCTGGATAGGCTACCGCATCCCGACACCCGCCCATTCCGGCCTGCGCGCGGCCCGCGCGTGACCATTACTCACGCAGATTAAATTATCTCACGCAGATTACGCAGACAAGCAGATTAATCGCAGATTATTTTAAGAGATAAGCAAGATTAAGCCGATTTTCGGGAAAGGTCTCGCAGATTACACAGATTACACAGATGCCCTCCGGATGGAAATCCTACAACATTCCATCCGGATGGCATCTGTGTAATCTGTGTAATCTGCGAGACCTCCTTTAATAATCTCGTTTAATCCGAGTCATCCTTTTATAATCTGCGATTAATCTGCGTATCTGCGTAATCTGCGTGAGATAATTTAATCTGCGTGAAATCTTTTTCCCATATCGCGGGAGCCTCCCTGAGACCGATTCCGTGTGATTTTGGCTCCATTGTCGGCTTTTTTTCTTACTTTTGCGTTAATACATTACGGAGGCCCCCTTCCGCGGGCTTCACGTTATCATCCCCTACACGCTAACAATTATTTATTTCTGACATGGATACCGAAAAAACTAACCTGCCCGAGTCTACTGCCGATGTGACAGCCGCTCCTCAGGCCTCCGCCACACCCGCTACCGGACTTGCACCGGATACAGACGGGACGAAGTCTCCTGCAATCGAGGAGAAAGAAGCGGAGAGACGCATCGAGACCGAACTCCGCACTGAGCCGATTCCCTCACAGGCCGGCAACATCATACTCTCCCTGATAATGGCCATACTTGGCCTGACATTCATCTGGCTCTGTGACCGCCATGTGGTCGGTTCGACCGTCCTGATTGTCGGAGGCCTGGCTTTCATCATACCCGGCGCCGCGCTGATGCTGTCGCTGCTCGCCCGCCGCAAGAACAAGTCGCGCGGGTCGGTGATGACATTCATCACCGCTGTGTGCGGCCTGGCCGCCATAGCCCTCGGTGTGGTGATTCTCGTGGCGCCCGACTCATTCCGCCATCTTCTGGTCTACCTCTTCGGCGCACTGCTGATAATCTCCGCCGCCTGGCAGTTCGATATGATGATGCGCAAAAACCGTGGCATCCTCTATCCGGCATGGCTGACCGTCGCCCCTGTGGTGATTGTTGCCCTCGGTGTGGTGATGTTCACGATGGAGGCCTTCAAGGGTGAGACCAACGAGAAATGGATGATGCTCGCCACCGGCTGCGGGTTCACCCTCTTCGGCATCATCGGCCTCTTCATCAGCTACTACGCCATAAAGGCGTCACACACCGCCAAGAAGCTCGCCAAGGCGGCGGCCAAGGCGGCGAAAGCCGCCACCACGGCCTCAGGCACA
Organism: uncultured Porphyromonadaceae bacterium; assembly: GCA_947177635.1. Taxonomy (GTDB): domain Bacteria; phylum Bacteroidota; class Bacteroidia; order Bacteroidales; family Muribaculaceae; genus UBA7173. Next base: position 8,547 of record CAMWVQ010000015.1, read on the forward strand.
ACCGCCGCGAAACCGCAGGCTGACAAGCAATAACAGTTTTCAAAACACAGCAAGCGCGCTTTGACTGGTTCAAAGCGCGCTTGTTTGCTGTTTACCGGGCGGTAAATCCGCAAGGCTACGGAGGGAGTCCGGAAAATCAATCCTTGTCAGACAGCGGGTTGAAGCCCAACCTCCGCTCCATATAGCTGGCGAGCACATCGACCATCCCCTCCATCGTCAGCAACGAGGAGTTGAGGCAGAGGTCATAGGAGGAAGCCATACCCCACCGCTTGTCTGTGTAGAAATTGTAATAGTTGGCCCTGAGCTTGTTGGTCTTCTCGGCCAGCGCGCGGGCCTCCTGCTCCTTGAGCTTGTCGCCACGGCGCAGTATGCGCTTCACGCAGTCATCCATGGCCGCGTGGATGAAGAGATTGACAGTGGTCACACCGTGTTCGCGCAGCACATAGTCGGCCGAACGTCCCACAATCACGCAAGGCCCGCGGTCGGCAATATCCTTTATCACGTCAGACATGTCGCGGTAAATCGACTCGTCGGATATAGAGGAGGGGGTGTACCAGGGCATCGAGTTTATCCCCATGTTGAATGAGAATCCGCCCCCGGTGAATGTGGGGAATTTCTCGTCAGACCTCTCGAAGAACCCTGCGTCGACCCCGGCGTGGCGGGCCGCCTCAAGCAGCAGTTCCTTGTCGTAATAACCGATGCCGAAGGCGTCGGCTATGTGACGGGCAAATTCGCGGCCTCCGCTGCCAAACTGGCGTCCGACCGTTATCACATATTTCCGGTTGTCGTTTTTCTCTTTCAAGTCTGTCATGGCGTGGTAAATTTTGTTTGGTAGGAAAGGAAGCATCATCATACAGCCCCGACCTCGTGGCGCAGGGGGTAGGTGTTGCGCAGATGCTCGAAGTCGGCGGGTGATGATTTGAGGGGTATGCTGTCTGTCAGGGGGTCATAGCTTTCGGTTATGGCACGGGCCGTGACTGCGGCGGGGGGAACCATCGCCACACCGGGGTCGATGCGCTTGTCTGAGCCGAAGAACTCAAGCACGGCGTTGAATGTCACCGTCGTGGCGCGTTTTTTCCCCTCTATCGAGTAACCGGCGATATGTGGGGTGGAAATCTCGGCCAGGCGCAGCAACTCTGTGGAGATTGCCGGTTCACCCTCCCAGCAGTCCATTGCCAGGTGGGCCACCTTTCCTCGCTTCGCGGCCTCGATGAGGGCGCGGTTGTCTGCGACAGGCCCCCGGGCCGAATTGATTATCATCGCCTTTGAGGCAATGCCGAGGAAATCGCGGTCGACAAGATGGATTGTGGGATGCTCCCCGCCACGCGACAGGGGGGTGTGGAGCGTCACGACGTCGGCCTTGCGGGCGATTTCATCCATAGTCACAAACCGGGTGTCGCCGGGATTGAACGGCGCCGAGGCATCCCAGCCGCCATCCCTCTGCCGACGGGGAGGGTCGCAGGCAAGCACCTCCATGCCGAGGTTCGCGGCCCAGGAGGCGACTATCGAGCCGACATGGCCGAGTCCAACCACTCCGAGCCTCATCCCGGGCTGTCCAAGCCCGAGAGCGAATACAGACGACAGCACATACTGGGCGACGGCCGGGGCGTTGCATCCGGGAGCCGACACGGTCTTTATCCCACGTGAAGCGAGCCAGGGGAAGTCGAGGTGGTCTGTGCCGATTGTCGCCGTGGCCACGATTCCGACCCGCGAGCCGTCGAGGAGCCCGGGGCCACACTTTGTGCGCGTTCTGACAATCAATGCGTCGGCGTCTCTGACGGCGTCGGCGGTTATCTCATCAGGCGCGAGCCTGACCATTTCCGCTATCCCCGCGAAAGGCTCACCTTCGAAGGGGATGAACTTGTCTATGACTATTTTCCTCATATACTTGTTTCCGTGAGACCGCGCCGCCCTAAATCACTCCCCAAACGTAGAAGCCAACATACGCCCCGACTATCAGCAGAATCGGTATGTAGCTGCGACGGTTGCGCCGGTAGGTGAAGAAGTGCGCAATCTGATACGCCGTCAGGCAGTTGAGCAGGGGGATATAGAACGCGAAGTTGTTGAAATTCAATATCGAGAACAACCCGGTTGTGAACAGCAGCAGGGTCAGGAACCCGTTGAAGGCCCTGACTCTGGAGTTGTAGCTGAGTATCTTGAGCAGGTTGGCGACCGTGAATCCCACACCTACAGCAAGGGTGAATCCGGTGACCACCAGGGCGGTGATGACATCAGGGTCGCTGAACATCGACCAAGCCACCACCAGCTCGGGCCAGTGGAGATCCGAAGGATCGACCAGGCCGAACCCGAACAATATCCACGCCGGGGTTATGACCCCCATGCCGGCGGCAAGGAAGGTGCGCAGGTCAAAGACCCTCATCTGCACACATCCGACAAGGAACACCGGCAGATACAGCAGATATGACAAATCGGTGAATCCGGCCAGCGCCATCAGGAAGAATATCAGGAATATGCGACGCTGACACGCCCCGTCTGACCAGGAGCTGAACAGCAGCACGACGCATATCATCATCATCACCCCCATAAGGTCGCCCCCGTAGAAACGGTCCATGACCGACGGGAGCGCGGTCTGCATTATGAAAAACAGCCCCGCCACCAGTGAGGTTAGACTCCTGAAGACATTGAAGGCCCTGTTGACATATATTATCAGCACCCCCATCGACACCGTGCAGGCAACCGAGGCCACAAGCGACGAGAAAGGTGAGCCGGTCCACTCCCTCGCCGGGGTCAGACCGATGCCGAGGGGGCCTCCGAGAGGCACCACCCCACCTTTGACATATGCCACCCATGCCAGGACACACGCCACCCCAAGCATCACCATCGCGCAGGCGCGGGTGTGGAGGAAAGCAGACAGGTCACGTTCAGACAACATCGTGGCTCAGGGGGATAATGGGCTAAGGGGAATCAGACAAACTCGTTGCCGATGTCGCAGCGGAAGGTCTTGCCGTCGAAGCCTACCTTCTCAACCATCGCGTAGCTGCGCGACAGGGCCTCCTGCAAGTCTTTGCCGTAGCTGCTGACAGCAACCACACGGCCTCCCGAAGTGACGGTCTCCCCGCTCGCGGGGTCAATGGCGGTGCCGGCATGGAACAGGATAGTGTCAGGATTGCCGTCGGCGGCGTCAAGTCCGCTCATCACTTTTCCTTTGGGGTATGAGCCGGGGTATCCACCCGAGACAAGCATCACGGTGGCGGCGGCGCGGGGATCGTGGTCGAGGGGGAGGTCTCCCAGGTCACCCTTGGCGGCGGCGGACAGAAGGGGCACCAGGTCGGAGGCCACACGCAACATCACCGCCTCGGTCTCGGGGTCACCCATACGCACATTGTATTCTATCACCATAGGTTCTCCACCCACATTGATAAGCCCCAGGAAGATGAAACCCTTGTAGTCAATCGAGCGCTTGCGCAGCCCCTCGATCGTGGGCTTGATTATGCGGTTCTCAACCTTCTCCATAAAGGCCGCGTCGGCGAAAGCGACAGGAGTCACCGCTCCCATGCCGCCGGTGTTGGGGCCTTTGTCACCCTCGAGGATTCGTTTGTAATCCTTGGCCACGGGGAGCACGCGGTAACCGCCGTTTCCGTCGGTCAGCACGAACACGGAGCATTCGATGCCGCTCAGGAACTCCTCCACGACAACCGTGGCCGACGACGCGCCGAACATGCCGCCGAGCATCTCGGCCAGCTCCTTCTGCGCCTCCTCAAGGCTGTCGAGGATAAGCACACCCTTTCCGGCGGCCAGGCCGTCGGCTTTCAGCACATAGGGGGGAGTAAGGGTGGCCAGGAACTGCTTCCCCTCCTCAAGGGTCTCGGCGGTGAAGCTGCGGTAGCGGGCGGTGGGAATCCCCTCCGCCTCCATGAACTGCTTGGCGAAGTCCTTGCTTCCCTCAAGGCGCGCGCCCTCCTTGGAGGGGCCCACGACGAGCACTCCGGGAGCCTCCTTGGCGAGGAAGTCGGTGATGCCGGCCACAAGCGGGTCCTCGTTTCCGACAACCACCATGTCAATCGAATTCTCCTTCACAGCCTGCAGCACAGCCTCCAGGTCAGTAGGCTTCAGCGCGAGGTTGCGTCCATAGCGGGCTGTGCCGCCATTTCCGGGAGCGATGATGAGGTTGGTACAGTCGGGACTCTGACTGATTTTCCAGGCCAGTGCCGATTCGCGGCCGCCTGAACCGAGCAGGAGAATGTTCATAGGGGGTATATGGTTGTTTTTTTCTTGAATAATCCGTCGGAACTATTCTGAAATTGTTATTCCTCTTTGTTTTTTCGGGGACGCATCACCGGCAACGTGGGCTGCTTTCCGGTGATTGACTTCAGGGCGTCGGGATTGCGGCGCAGAGCGAGGGGATTCTCTGAGGGACGTGGACGGTCAGCCACCTGACGGCGGTCTCTGTCGAAACCGCGCTTCTCTCCCTTGTCGAAACCGCGCTCCTTGCGGTCAGAATCCTTCCGGTCGTAATCCTTGCGGAAATCTTTCCGGTCGAAGTCTTTGCGGTCGAAGTCCTTACGGTCACGGTCGGCGCCGAAACGCTTCCCTCCGGGACGGTAACGCTCCTCCAGTTTGTTGCGCGGCTCCTTGGCACGGTTCTCGCGACGCTCCGACCTCTTCTCGCGGAAGGGACGTTCCTCTCCGGGCTTGCGGCGGTCACGCGGAGCCGGGCGACGGTCGTCGTCGCTGTGGCGGGATTCGCGGCGGAAGGCCTCACGCTCACGTTTGAAATCCTTGCGACGGCGGTCTTTGAGCGAACCGACGCGCTGTTCGGTCTTCTCCTCGATGTCGCGCAGGCGTCCACCCTGACTGCGGAAATGCTTGTAATCACCCTCGAAGATGATATACTCGCGCAGCTCACACTCAAGGGCACCGTTGAGAATCGGCATCTTCACCGAGGGGGCAAGGCCGATACGGTGGAAATACTCCTCGCGGTAGCCGATTATCCAGGCGTGGTAACCTTTGAAGACATTCTTCAGCTTGCTGCCTATCAGCTCGTAAAGCCCCTCCATGTCGTCAGAGGAGATTCGCTCGCCGTAGGGGGGATTGGTCACCAGCACACCATTCTCGGGGGCTTCGGTCCAGGCCGACAGGGGCTTTGACTCAAGCTCTATCATACGCCCCACCCCGGCGCTCTTTATGTTTCTTTCGGCAATCTCGACAGCCTTGGGGGAGATGTCGCCGCCGTATATCTTGAAGTTGAATTCCTTCTCGTTGGAGTCGTCATTATAAAGACGGTCGAAAAGCTCCGGGTCGAAGTCGCGCCAGTTCTCGAAAGAGAAATGCTTGCGGTAGACACCCGGATTGATGTTGGCGGCGATGAGGGCGGCCTCGATGAGGAATGTGCCTGAGCCACACATAGGGTCTACCAGGGGGCCGTCGCCGCGCCATCCGCTTTTCAGGATGATGCCGGCGGCCAGCACCTCATTGATGGGGGCTTCGGTCTGGGCCACACGGTAACCGCGCTTGTGGAGCGACTCACCGGAGGAGTCGAGCGAGAGGGTCACGCGGTCTCCGGCGATATGGACGTTGATCATCACATCCGCGTCCTGAAGGCGCACACCGGGGCGCACGTCATCGCCATACCGGTCTTTGAACCAGTCGACAATCGCGTCTTTCACGCGGTAAGTCACAAAACGGGAATGGGTGAACTCGTCGCTGTAAGCGACTGTGTCGATGGCGAACGTGCTTGAGGGGGACATCAGTTTCCCCCAGTCGAATTCCTTGGCATATTCATACAGCTCGTCTGTGTCACGCGCTATGAACTTGTATATCGGCTTGAGAATCCTCAAAGCCGTGCGGCAGCTCAGGTTGGCACGGTAAAGCATTTCGAGGTCTCCCTCGAATGACACCATCCTCTTGCCAGGTTCCACATTCTCGGCGCCCAATGCGCGCAATTCCTCGGCAAGCACATCTTCCAGTCCCTGGAAGGTCTTAGCCACCATTTCAAAACGTTCGTTCGCCATACGGTGAAAGTCATCAAATTTTGTGCAAAGTTACAAAAATCCCCGCAATCGCGGCTCCTCGGCGGGGATTGTTTGATTTTTCCCTTAAAGATTTTTTTAGTAAAAACAAATCGACATAGTCATCCACTGATGACCGATACCTCTTCAAATGTTAACAAACCGGCAAAAACAGCAGTTTTAAGTACTATAATTGTTAAACAAGGTTAATAAAACACATTTTCTTGCCCCAAAATTATGTTGCACAACATAAAAACTCTACCTTTGCATCAGTTTTTCATGGTATTAGATTTAAGGTAAGAAGATTATTCGTCGCGACGACGAGTAATTTTTTTTTACACCTATCTCAACCACATCGCTCCGCGCTCCAAATCTCACGCAGATTACGCAGATACGCAGATTTTTCGCAGATATAATTCAGAATCCCCCAGATATAGCAGATATACTCTCAGATATAAAGGGAGGTCTCACAGATTCCACAGATTCCACAGATGCCATCCGGATGGAATGCTGTTGGATTACCCATCCGGATGGCATCTGTGGAATCTGTGGAATCTGTGAGACCTCCCCCCTAAATCCATTTAATCTTCATTAATCTTAGAGGTATCCGCGGGATATCTGCGTATCTGCGTAATCTGCGTGAGACCAAAAGGAGGAAGCGTATAGACCTTGGTGGGGTTGCTCAGGCGTGGATGATGCCCTTGTTGGGCGGGGTCTGCGGAATCTTGATGGCGGAGTTGGCCGCGTCGGTGGCGCGGATTGCCACTCGGCGGATTTTGCCGGAGATGGTCTTTGGCAACTCCTTGACAAACTCTATCACGCGCGGGTATTTATAAGGAGCGGTGATACGCTTGACATGGTTCTGGATGTCCTTCACCAGATCGGCACCGGCCTGCTGCACGTAGTCAGCCGCCAGGACAATGGTGGCCTTGACTATCTGGCCGCGCACGTCGTCGGGAACAGCGGTGATGGCACACTCCACAACGGCCGGGTGGGTGAGGCATGCGCTCTCGACCTCGAAGGGGCCGATACGGTAGCCCGAAGACTTGATGACATCATCCTTGCGGCTGACAAACCAGAGGTAACCGTCCTTGTCCCGCCAGGCGATGTCGCCCGTATGGTAGAGTCCGTCGTGCCAGGCATTGTCAGTCAGCTCCTCATCATCGAGATACTCCTTGAAGAGTCCGGCGGGCTTATGCCCGTCGCGGTCGGCACGGATGACAATCTCGCCGTTGACATTGTCATCGACCGAATTTCCATCCTCATCCACGATGTCGATGCCGTAAAGCGGGTTGGGAAGCCCCATCGAACCGGGACGCGGCTCTACCCAGGGGAATGTGCCGACGGTGAGGGTGGTCTCGGTCTGGCCGAAACCTTCGCGCATTGATATGCCTGTCAACTCCTTCCATTTCTCGAAGACAGAGGGGTTGAGGGCCTCCCCGGCGATGGTGCAGCGGTCGAGCGCCGAGAGGTCGAACGACTTGACATCCTCACGTATAAGGAACCTGAACACTGTCGGAGGGGCGCAGAATGAGTTGATCCGGTATTTCTCCATTATTGCGAGTAGGTCTTTCGGCACGAACTTGTCGAAGTCGTAGACGAAGACATCGGCCCCGCATATCCACTGGCCGTAGAGTTTCCCCCAGACAGCCTTCCCCCAGCCGGTGTCGGCGAGGGTCAGGTGTATGTCGCCCGGACGGAGGTTGTGCCAGAAACGGGCAGTCACGATGTGACCGAGGGGATATGTGAAGTCGTGGGCCACCATCTTCGGCTCCCCGGAGGTGCCGGAGGTGAAGTAAAGCAGCATCACGTCGGAATTGTCGTTGACATGGGCCGGGCGCCTGAACCCGGGAGCTTTCTCTATTCCCTTGCCGAAATCGAGCCAGCCCTTCGGAACGCACGGCCCCGTGGAAACCAGCCACTCCAGGCTCTTGCAATGGGGCCTCGCCTCATTTATATGTTTGACCATATCATCATCCCCCGCGGCCACAATCACCTTGATGTCGGCCATGCGGCAACGGTATTCGATATCCTCGGCGGTCAGCAGGTGGGTGGCGGGAATGGCCACAGCCCCGAGTTTGTGGAGGGCCATCATCGAGGGCCAGAACTCCCAGTGGCGTTTCAGCATCAGCATCACCCGGGTACCCTTGCCGACACCAAGACTCTGGAAGAATGCCGCCGTCTTGTCAGACAGCTCCTTCATGTCGGCGAATGTGAACCGGCGTTCCTCCCCCTCGGGATTCGTCCACAGCAGGGCCTCACGCTGAGGTTCCTCCTCGGCCCACGCGTCAACCACATCATATGCGAAATTGAAATTATCGGGGATTACCAGCCTGAAACCGGCGGCGAAGTCGGCATAGCTCTCAAAGTCTGTCTTGTTGGTGAAACGTTCAATCATAATCTACCTAATTCTATCATAATGTACCTGATTCGTAGTTGGAAACACCCGCAAGTTACGAAAAGATTTTGCAAACCCCGCCATGATTACACAGTTTAGTATTCTGCACACACAGTGTTAACGCGTGTTAAATCACCGCATCACGCGGTTCAGGCGTAGGAATGGAGACCGCTCAGGAGATAATTGACCCCGAAATATGTCATCAGCACCGACAGGAATGCCAGCATCAGGTAGATGTCAAGAGTGCGTTTTTTGCGGAACATCGGAAAGGAATCGGCGTGGAGGGGAAAAGCGTAGACCAGCAGCGTCACCAACGCCCATGTCTCCTTCGGGTCCCACCCCCAGTAACGTCCCCACGACTGGTTGGCCCACACCGCCCCCACAAAGATTCCCGCCGCGAGGAGGAACACCGCCGGATAAAGCAGCAACTCAGGCTGCGACGTCGCGCGCTCCGGCCTGAGGAGGTTGGCAACAGACAGTATGGCGATAATCGCCATCAGTGAATACGCCACCATCACCAGCAGGACGTGGATAGACAACAGCGGTGACGACAGCACAGGCATAAGATGGGAGACCGTGGAGGCTCCTCTCCCCATCATCGCCACCATAAGCGACAGGCCGCCGACTGTGAGGGCGGCATAGCCTGCCACACCTCCCCCCTTCCGGGTAAGGAACAGGAGGGCCAATACGACAGAGAGCCATCCCATAAGCAACATGGTCTCATAGCCGTTTGACAGCGGTATGTGTCCTCCCACATACCACCTCAGCCCGAGAATCCCGCTCATCCATAGCGACAGCCCCGAGGCCACGCCGATGAAAACCCACCGCCGTTTCCCCCGGAAAATGAATCCGGCTATCCCGGCCATAAGGAGGATTACGCCGGGCCAAAGCGGACTGCCCACACGGTTGTAAAGCAGCTCCGCCTCAAGACGGCGACCTGAGGGGAGCGAACCCACAGGAGCCATACGCGACTGGAACTCACGCAGGCGCGTAATCTCATCATCGGCGTTTTTCCACTGCCGCCCGGCGATTTCGCGCGAGAGGCGGTCGAGTATGGTGGTGATGAATATGTAATCCTCCTCAGGAATGTCAGACGGGGGACGGTCGGCGAATGAGAGCCATCTGACGGGAGCATCATACCCATCCCCCCGAATCGGGAAGATGTCGAAGGCCGCCCCGGTGCATGCCATCGTCACAAGGGCCACCCTTGAATCGGTATCGCGAAGCTTCCGGTCGGCGAGGTCTGCGGCCACGGCACACTCAAGCTTGTATCCTCTGTTTGAATAGAAATCCTTTATCGAGGCGAAGCGCGAGTCTCCGATGGAGAGGAGCCTGGCGGCTTCCTCCCCTTCCACCTTTATGAATGGTTCGTTTTTCCAGGAATCGTAATAGAAGAGCCACCCGGCCACCACCTGCTCGGGGGACAGGCCCCGGTATGAGTCTGACCCGTTGACTTTCAGGCAGAAATCGCGGGCCATCGTCTGGAGCGGCATCACCCGGCCTCCCCAGCAGACATTCACCTTCCCCAGCCTGGCGGCCAAAGGACGCGGTATGGTCTGAGGTACCGGGGTCGGCCCGGCGGAGGCACAAACCGGCACAAACAGCAGCAAGACAACAGCCGCCACCTTACGCGACAACCGACTGGAACGGCTCCTGCGGGAGAAAAAGAATGCGGCCATCGAGACAAACAGCAGAAGATACCCTCCATACGTCACCCCGATGCCCCACGGGTCGTATGAGACCGACAGCGTGGAGCTGCCATCACCCATCGAAGTCTGATAGAAACGGTAGCCCTGAATGTCAAGTATGTTGTTCATCGACAAGCGGTGGGAAGCGGTTTTCCCGTCAGCATCCGACACCATCACCACAGAGGCGTAATCCATCGGGGTCGGCGTACAGGGATAATACTCGATTTCCGTATGGTCGAGGGCTATCGAGAATGGCAACGGCTCCCATCCCCCCTCATCGAGGGTGAAGCCACTCGCGGGGGATTCCCCCTCCGAGAGGGTCAGTTTACCCTGCTTTCCCGAGAGGAATGTGACAGCCGCCCCAGCGAGGATGACCAGGAGGGCGACATGGAGACAGACGGCAGGGACTGAGAGACCACGCCGACGCACCACGACATACGCCGCTCCGCACCCCGCCGTGACCGCCCACAGGGCAATCATCCAGGGGGAGTGATAGATGGCGGCGAAGGCCACACCGCTTCCGGCGACCCTCTCGATCAAAGTAGCCGCGACGAGAGCGACAGTGAGCAGGGCGGCTGTCCCGAAAGCGAGGTCACGCAACAGACGGCTGTTTGATTTCAATCTCATTGTTTGACTGTTAGCCGCCGACTTGCCGGCTTGTCATCCGCAAGCCGACGGCATATAAGGGTATTTGACAGATCAGATGGCGTCAAGGAAAGTGATGACCGCATCACGGTCGGCCTTCGGGAGGAGACGGAATTTCTCAACCGAGAAACGTGCGTCGCTCTGCGGGGAGACTCCATGCCACATCACAGCTTCCATGGTGGTTCTCGCGCGGCAGTCGTGGAGACGGTCGGCGGTGGCCGAACCGGTCACACGCTGATGGAGTCCGCGCCCCCAAAGCGGGGTTGTGCGACACCAGCCGGTGCGGATGTCGTTGGTCATATGAAGCTTGTGCTGCACCATGTCGGTATAAGGCCAGATGGTCTGGTAGGGGTAGCGGGGCAACTCGTTCCCGGCGAAGAAACGGGCAGGGTCACGCACATTGTCGGCTCCGGTCTTCCAAGAGGGACGGTGGCAATAGGCACACCCGATTTCCTCGAAAACCTCCTTGCCACGGGTTACGGCGGGATTGTCGATGTCGCGGACAGCAGGGACAGCCAGACCACGGTGCCACACCATCAGGTCGGTATATTCCTCGTCGGTCATCTCCACATCAAGCTCCTTCGAGTTGAGGTAAGCCAGGATACGGCCCTCTATGTCGCCGTTCCACCATTCGGGGTGCTTGCGTCCGGGGTCGATGGTCGACAGGTAATCATCGAAACCGGCCTGCACCTTGGGGTCTTTGGCGGAATAAGCCGCCCAGGTTCCGGCCCCGTCGAGATAATGGTAACGGCGGTCTGAACGGGTCACATTCGTGATGTTCCAGATTGCGTTTGCCCCGGCGGCATCCTGGAGCGGCCCGCGCGAGAGGGCGTAAGTGAAACGGCGCGGATAGGGGGTGCCGTCACCCTGGAGGGAGTTGGCATACTGGCTCTTCCACTGCCCGTCGGCGAAGAATGCCGGATTCAGGCCGTTGGGGAGGAAGCCGTCAGCCTCCTGCTGACGGTACTGGGCCAGCAGGTCGGCGTCGTCGATAGCGTCAAGCAGCCCGGTACCATATATTCCGATAGTGCTTTCAAGCCTCACAACATAAGATTCGGGGAGGCGGTAGCCCTGGCGCACGACATAAATGGCATCCTCAGGCATCGTCACCTCGGGGTATTGCAGCTCGTAGGTTTCCCCGTCAGGGAAACGGTTGCCCCAGTCATCAGTCTGGTCGAGCCATCTGACCTGTATCTTGTTCTCATCCACGGGGGCCGAAAAGGGGGCCACGGCGTGGCTCTGCGGCATTCCGGCGAGCCAGCTCACATACCCGTCAGTCTCAGGGTTATAGACGACGAGGAGACAGCCGTTGCCTATCTGGTCGGTCTTGAACGCCCCCGCCTCGACACGCTTTCCATGGCCATAGCCGGGATGACAGTGGATGCAGGAGGTGCGGATATACACCGGGCCGAGGCCGGAGCGCACACCCGTGGCGTTAGACATGAAAGGCTTCTCGAAAATGGCCTCACCATTCTTGAAACTCAGGTAAAGCCCCGCCTCCTCGACAGCCGGCGCGGGCTGTTCAAGGGCGTTTGAGGTTGAGAGGAAAGCGGTGCCGAGTTCCCCTCCGGCATAATACCATTCAGGGAAATCAGTTCCTTTCTGTTCCTCATTCAGGATAGGCTCTTCATCAGAACAGGAGGGGAGCAGCGCGGCCAGCGGCAATGCGGCCAAAAACAGTTTTTTCATGTCTAATTACTGTCTGGAGAGTTCGGAATAGACTTTTTCGAGGGTCTCGACAAGTGTGTCACCGACAACCTCAACGGCATTGGCGGCCTCAGCTCCGGAGGCATTGAGGGCGAACGGTTCGGGGATAGCACCAATCGCAGATATGGCATTGTCGATGGCCGCCCGCATCTCGGCGTCGAGAGCAGGGTTGACGCTGCGGATATAATCTGAAATCGAGGGGTCTCCGGCGATCGCGCCGCAGTAAGAGTTGCGTATCGAGCGGATGTTGTCCTGGAAGTCCTCGATGGAGTTGAGGCTGTAGGGAGACTCGATATAGTTGCGGTCATCAAGGGTGCTGCCGTTGTGGGGACGGCCGATTTTGGTGTTGCCGACCTCGTCGGCGATGTCGATGCAACCCTGGATGATCTCCTCGGCCACCTCCTGGAAGGTCTTGTAGATCGACCCGGCCTGACCGGCGTTGGCCATCATCCAGCCGTGGTTCTTACCCTTGTCAAGGTCAGCTTCGTCGAGAATATCCTGCTTCTCGGAAGAGACAGCGGAGGTCCCGGCCCAGCAAGCCTCAAGACACACACACTGGTTGCGGAGGTCTTCGGCCACCATAAGGAGGTATTTGATTTCCTCGGGGGTATAGTTGAGCGAATGATAGTTTGAGGTGCTGCCATCAGCCGAAAGCTCGAAAAGCATGTATTCGATGGAGTGGAAACCGAGCAGACCGTAGCCGAAGTTGTTGTCGAGGCTGTAATCCGCCCCGTTGCGGATTTCGGTCAGCAGGCGGTCCATCGCGGCCTTGTCAAGGGGCCAGGAATCGATATGGGGGTCGATGTTGTAGTCGGCGGCGGGGCCGAAGAGAAACGCCTCCGACAGCTCCCAGTAACGGCGCGATTCCTTCCAGGCATTCGCTGCGGCAGCGACATCGGCTGTGGTCAGCGAACCTTCGGCATGGTGGCGGCTTATGGTCTCGCAGTTGTCATACAGCTCTATGGCGGCGTCGGCCATCCCCTTGTAGGTGGGAAGCACGGTATGGTCCACATAAGCCTCGGCTGCAGCCCGAAGGGTTGTTTCCTTTGCCGACTGTTCGGGTTCATCGGGGTTCCCGCTGTCAGAGCAGGAAGAGATGCCGACCGAGAGGAGAAGAAGAGGGAGGAGTCTGAAAGTTTTCTTGAGGTTCATATAAGGATGTTTTGTTGTTTGACGATTAAAGGAACCAGCCGGAATAGGCCACACCGAGCGACACCGAAGGCTCGTTGTTGTATTTGCGGTCAAGCAGCCCCACGGCATACTCCCCCTTTATGACAATCTGGGGGATAGGGTAATAGTTGAGACCCACGGCCACACGCTGGCGGCCACACCAGTCGTAGTCGAGGTCTCCACCCTGCATCTTGTACATGGAATCGTAATAGTCGTAACGGCCGAACAGGTAGAGACGCTGATTGGCGGCGCGGAGTTTCGGCGACAGCGAGAAGAAGTCATACCCCGCCTCCACACCGGTGGAGATGGCGTCTGAGGCCACCTTCTGCTTCTTGGAGGGTGACTTGCTCGACATGTTCATGTTGAAAGAGGAGATATGCTTCGCGTCGCTGAGATGGCCGTAGTCGAAATGCCCACGGGCGAGGAAACCGTAGCCCTCGTAACGGAAATCGAAGGTGCCGATGGTGACAGTGCCGTGCACACCGTTGTTCTTCTCGCTCGAAGTCGGGGCCATGGTGTTGCGGAAAGAATTGCCGACATATCCGGCCAACGAGAGCCGGAGCCCCTTGACGGAGGTGTTGTCGACGCGGAACGCCCCGGCGTAGACGTTTGCGATTTTGTATTCATACGGAGAGGCCGAACCGTCGTGAATCCACCCCTGCGAGCCGAACCGCTCGCTGTCGAGTCCGGGCATGAACATCACCTCATACCGCCAGGCGCCGGCCTTTCCCCAAAGCGAGATACCGATTTCGTGCCAGGTGCAGGGCATGATGGTGTTCTCCCCCTCCGGGCGGTAGACCCCGAAAAACTCGGTCGGCATATGATGTGAGTTGGTCTGCCCTACCGGCACCACCATCATACCGGCCCTCACATTCAGCTGTGGCATGAAGGATTTCTGAATCCAGAACTGCTCAAGGGCTACCTCGCCGCCCCTTTCGACCTCACTTTCATATTCGCCACCTTCCTCATTCTCAAACTCCACGGCCGATTCCGTGCCGCCATGCTCGAATTCGATTTCGGTGCTCATCGACCACCCTTTTCCGAAATCATAACCGATGAAAATCACGGCATGGGGGATGTCAAAACGTCCGTGGCTCGGGGCGTCGCGGTATTGGTCGGGGGTTATGTAACGGAGGTAACTGTCGCTGTAAAAGTTGCGGGTCATCGCAACCTCACCGTATCCTCCGACATGGAGGCGGCTTTTCCAGGTGTTTTTAACTTTTGAGGACAGAGCCGTGGTGTCGGCCACCTCCGGGTGGGCAGAAGCCATCGGTATGCAAGCCGCTGAGAGGGAGAGCATTGCGGCAAACGCGAAATGTCTGGTCATGATAATTCTTTGCAAACTGTGAAAATATGTTGCAAAGTTACGGGCACCTGTTAAAGCCCGCAATCCTCCAATTCGGGTAATTTTCTCCTCCTCATCCACCTGGAAGACCACCATCACATACCTACTTTTGACTATTTCCTCCCTGATGAAGACTGGCCGCCCATTATATTTTGCCACAGGAAGGATTTTCATTAAATTTGCATCATCTTAAGAGACAAGCCATGAAAATATCAGACACCATGAGAATCTGCCTGCTCCCGCTTTTGGGCGCAATGCTGGGGATGGGATGCTCCCGGCAAGACAAGACAGCTGTCGACACAGACGAAGACACCGGAAAATCACCATTGCAGGTGGCTTCGGCCGGGCATATCGACCGTCATTACATATACTCTCCGGAGATGGGTGACACCATCACTGTCGACGTCTGGACTCCGGAGGGGTATCCGGCGGCTGACGGCCACCGCTATCCGGTGATATACATGCACGACGGCCAGAACCTCTTCGACGCCTCCACCACCTGGAACCATCAGTCATGGGAAATGGACTCCGTCACCTCGGCCCTTGTGGCCTCGGGGGAAATCGAGGCTCCGGTGATTGTCGGGGTGCACAGCGTGGCCGCCACACGCACAGGAGACCTTATGCCTGAGAAAGCGAAGGATTATATCAAGGGGACTCCTGACTCCACCCTGCGCCGGTTCCTGGAGGAGACACCTATTAGAGGCAACGCCTACGCGGCCTTCCTGGTCAAGACCCTGCGTCCGGCGATGGATTCGGTTTACCGCCTGACCGCCAACGCTGATTCCACCTTCGTGATGGGGTCGAGCATGGGTGGCCTGATGTCGATATACGCCATGTCGGAACATCCCGATGTCTTCGGGGCCGCAGGCTGCCTGTCGACCCACTGGGTAGGGACCCTCGACGGCGACCCTGCATTTCCCGACGCGATGTATGACTACCTGGCGGAGAAAATGCCCCGCGACGGCCGCCACCGAATCTATTTCGACCATGGGACCACCTCAATCGACAGTCTTTACGGCCCGTCGAACGAGCGTATGGTGGAGCTCGCCCGGTCGCTCGGCTACAGTCTGACACCTTCCCCCGGAAGCAGCCGTCCCTCGCTCGACAATTTCGTGGATGAGGGTGCGGGCCACGAGGAACGTTACTGGGCGGCGCGTGTGGCCCGGCCGTTGCGCTTCCTCCTGGGCAAATAACCCCGCCATTATGGCCAACGCGAGGCGACGTCCCCCCTTCCAGCGATTTTGCAATTTCTCCGGATTTCCGTAATTTTGTATGCCGATTCCAAGCAGCGTTTTGTAATCCTCATCGGAGGGCACTGTTGATTGACGGATAAGATGACTGGGTGAAACCTCGATTCTGTTCGGCGATACTCATGTCCAATCCTTATCATTATGAAACGAGACTCTATTGACTTGGGGAAGGCAGAAATCCCCGTATTGTTCAGGAAATACCTGTTGCCGACATTGTTCGGCATGCTGTCATTGTGCGCCGTGACGGCGACAGACGGCATATTCGTCGGACGCGGCATAGGCAGTGACGCGCTGGCGGTCTCCGAGGTGCTGACCTCCCTGTCGATAATCGGGTATTACCTCCGTCAGCGTCAGCACCGTTAAGGTTGGGGGGGTCAGCGAAGTGGCGACGAACCTATCTTTACAGCCTGGTTGGCGAAACGCTTGTTTTATCAGGGAGAATGAAACCTGTCAACAGATTGAATCGCAAGATTTTTTTGAAAAACAGATATTGATGCTGAACAAACATTATGGCAACGCTGTTATGTTCTCAGTGTTTAACTGATTATATGGACCTGATTACACAAAACAGCATGCAATTGCTCGGCACTATGTCTGTCGGATGCAAGTACACCTATCGCGAACTCCAGAAAAAGAGCGACCTCCCGGAGACCCAACTGTGTTTTGCCATACTCAGCCTTATCCGGGACGGCGTCATACACCAGTACCGCGACACCGACGTGGTCTACGAGCTTATCCCCCGCAGCTGACCCCGCCACCTCCTCATCCCCCGGAATAAATTCCAGAAAAGGTTACATCTATACAACCTTTTGTACCTTGTAAGCCTGTTAGATTAATAGGTAACATACCACTTTCATCCTAATATACCACTTAAGAAGTAGTATATTATTTCAGACCATATTTTAAATCCGCTGACCCAATATTCTGCGTAGAAACGCTGGTTGGGGATAACGAAAAACCTCTGAAATACGCTGTATTTCAGAGGTTTTCTGCATTTTGACTTTCTGTCTTGTGACCCCGGAGAACTCCGGAGATATTATGTTATAGCACTGATGATGAACTGATTAGAGAGTCGTTGCGGACTATCCTCCACTAATCTGTCACCACACAATTTCAATGTTCTGCACCGATTTGATACAATCGGCTACTACAAAGTTACGAAATCCCCTCCAATCCCCCAATACTCAGACTGTTAAAAATAATTTTGCCAGTCATAATCTCTCCAAATTCCGATTCTTTGCCGTAGTTCACAACTACTACATGTAATTTACGACTACTACGTCTAATTTATGGCTACTACATATATTTCAACTCAAAAAGGATAGAAAAATCAACTATCCATTTACTATCCTTTTTTAGTCATATTTTTCGACTACTGTACATTTTTAGTCGTAATTACGACTATTTTTGAAGTGGTAAGCCGTTATTTCAAAGCCAATTGGTTAAAATGTACAGAAAAACGAACTGTACATTTTACGCTACTACATAAAATTATATGAGTACTACGTATGCACTACATGATATTGGTATCTAAGCTGATATAGTAGTAGTTTTATACCTTGAGTTATTTGATACTCATAATACTGCTAAAGCACATCATAGTTGTATTATAAACGAAATGAGTAGAAGTAATCTTACTACTCATTTTACTACTTATTTTTTAGGTAGTACTTATTTTACTACTTATTTTGGTGCTCGCCATAGTTTTCCATCTGAAGATATAAGATTACTACTATTCATATCTTTAAGAATGTTGCTTACTAATTGGGTGTTCTGCTCCTTGGTGTTGCGGCTGGGGAGGGTGCCTTCAAGATATTCCATGATGGCATCGCGTTTGGCTCCGTCTGTTCCGGCATTCTGAATGTATTGCAGAATCATCTGCTTGATTTTGTCTCGTTCAAGCCCTTTGACTTTCGTATAGCCTGTGAGTTGCTTGGATGCTTTTGCTACGCCGAGGGAGATGGTGTAGTTGGGAGCTTCGCCTTCAATCAGTCCGCGTTTCAGCAGGTCTTGCGCGATTTCCTCATCTATGCGATGTCCTTTTTGTATGGCATCGAGAGAGATGCAATCGTGCAGGGTGAGGTTGGAGTTTTCTTTAAGGAGCTTGGTATAGCGTTCGTTGATGGTGTTGCCATAAATGCGAACTGCCACCTCCTTCTTTTCGTTGTCAATCTCATAATCGGGCATCGGGAAACGGCGTTCCATCTGATTGGTAAACATCTTCTTGATGCCACGGCTTACGGTGTCAATCATATTGAAATGCACCATCGCGCGACACAAGCATGTGTTGCGGAAGAATCGCTGAGGGCCTTGCGTTTCCAGCGCATTCTCCAACGTGCCGGGAATGAACGATCCGCCGTTTGCATAGTAGAGGAATCCGGGATTCTCCACCAAATTGATGCGCTGCTGGAGGGTATAATCTTGATGGGCGATGCAGTTATGTAGTGCCTCACGGATTGTGTAGTCATCATATTGCTTCATAGTGTCGGGAAACAGCGTTCCGCCCGGCATTTCGCGCAACGTCAGATTATGAATTTTGGCAAGAATCTCATCGACGGTCAGGATGAATGGCACGGAGAAATGCTCGTAATCGACCACGTCTTTCTTCTCATCTCGCAATGTCCACGTAACTTCCACAACCGCCGGACGCAGTTTGCTGTCAGAAAACATCTTGCCGAGCAAAATGATGGCGGCACGGCGCAACTTGCCGTCAACCATAAGCTCGCACTTGTTCAGGAACTCTTCCGTTGACCATTTGTTTACCTCTTCCGCCGGAATACGGTTGTGCACCTTCTTGAACATCATCTTCGCTTTGGCGATAGCCACCTCGTCAAGGTCATCAATCGTGGCGTTCGGTACAATCTCCGCCGACCAATCAGGTTCGGGCGTTTGGTGCCTAATTTCATCTTGCTTTGACTGATTCAGCGGTTTAAGACTCTCGCCGTCACGACCGTAGGCAATACCTTTCCACTTCATCACGATATTGCGCGGCGAAGCCGGAATCTTGAACATAAGGACGCGCTTACCCTCAACCTCTACCGACACAATCTCGCGGAAAGTCTGCCCGTCGGTAGTATGTTGGGAAAAATCGTGTTTGAGCTTATTGAGCGCACCTTCGCCATCCTTGAACGAAGTACCGACAACCGCATGCTTCTTCTCATCATAGCCGAAAATCAGCCACGCGAACTCCAGCCCGCGCAAATTCGCCTCATTGCTCAACGCCGAGAAATACTTGCCCAAGTCATCGAAGTCGAAGCTATTCTCCGCCCTCTTAAACTCCACCACCTCACTCTCAGTTCTAAGAATGAGGCTATTGAATATATTGATATCCTGTTCTTTCAAAGCATCTGAAGTGTTTATATCATTATTTGTCATTTTACCTTTCTCTCACCAAGAATGCTTGTTATTTGAATTTCTCCTTCCAATAACTATTGGAGGTTGCGGTTTGAGACCCTCAAGAAATGAATTATAATTATTAGAGACTGTTGAGTCCCATTCAATTTCCTTTACAGGAATAATTCTTAATTCAAGCCCATTGTTAAGTCCCTCTCGCGATAAACCCATTGCTCGCAAATTACGCTGTATATATTTGACGGAGTTTTTATCATAAGTTATAATGGTAAAGCGAGGTTTTGGTTGAGTAGAGATTTTTGAGGAAAGTTGCTTTAAGAATGGCTTAAAATAACTTCCGTCAATCTGTCCAAACGACAATCCATAAACGATAATATCGTCTGCATTGATCAAATCATTTGCTAAGTTATGCGGTTCGATTTTATCACACTTAAACATAAAATCATAGTCTTGCAATAGGGTTAAATCCTCATTAAACCCTAAAACAATATTCTTATCTTCAAGGGAACCATGCATATACTTAATATCCGGTATTTCATTATCAGAAAACCCCGCAAAATGCTTTAATATATACGTTGGGTCGGTATAATTGAAAGTGTATATTGCGCTGAAATTTCCATTTTCCCTTATGGACTTAAGAATTTCTAAAGGTATAGTAATGTCAATATCGGCATCTCGTCTGTACGGATAAACGGCAGATAAATATTTCTGAAGCATCCATACTAATAAATTATAGCTCTGTTCATCTTCACTGATTAACTCTGATGTAACAGGTTCCTTTTTATTTTTTACATAATTCAACAATTCACCCTCTATGTCAATCCATCTAATACGACCTAAATTATCAAGGTTATTTTGAACATAGGTATAAAAATGATTATGCAATGATTCGTTCTTAAATCTGCCTTCGGGTGGATTTCTGAAAGGCCAAAAACCTCCATCACCTCCGGCTCGAACATTTACAAGATTTTCATAGGATGTCCAAAATCCAAAGGCAAGGTCGAACCCATTACCAAGTATCAATAATTTCTTTCTCATATTTATAGCATGATTAAGGATACTATTTTAATATCATGGTCGGATGAACATGAGCCAACTCCATTATTTATAAGTAGGATTCTATTCATTATCAATTTTTTGAATGAAACATGTAAATTAATAATTTTAAGAATTTGCTATACCAAAAGGGATATGGACAGCTGGGACGTTCTTTAGATTTTTAAGGTGTGTCATTTGATCATCGAAAAAGATATGTGGACGTATTATTTCTAATATTCTCGCCTTTTCGATTCCACCAAGAAAAAACGCCTCATCTACCTCTACACCCCAGTCCTTCAAAGACGTTATCACACGTTCGTGTGCAGGTGCATTTCGAGCTGTTACGATATATGTTTTAATTATACGATTATAAGTCGAATCAGACTTTCTCATTAACTTCTCTCTCCTTTGGTAATATGAAATCTTACGTAGGAGCTTTCCGATAGGACCTAAATGTAACGGTTCATTTGCATGTTCATGCTCGTGAGTAAGATAGCTTTCTAAGCCATCAGTCTTATAGACTTTCTCAGACGCATCATCAGCTAGTACGCCATCAAAGTCAAATGCGATTCTCAACTCTTGATCATTTTCATCATCCTTTATCACCTCGTCATTAACGACACGTCCAGCCGCAAATCCAGCATTTAATGCTTCTATAACATCTTTCTGATTAGCAGATAGAAAAAGTGACGCATTGAACCCGGGTAAATACTGACAGTTTGAATTACCGGATGTAAAGGACGCGCGTGATATATCTAATTTATAATGTTCGATGGATCGGAAGGCTCTTAGTCCGGTTTCAGGACTATTTCGGGACATCAGAATCACTTCAACCGGCTTATTGTCAGCAAGGGCTTTATTGAGAGACAGCATTCTTTTGATAAAAGGGAAGGCGACTCCCGGAGGGAAAGGGATATTGATATTCTTATTCTGATATGTCCTATACTTCTCCTCTCCTTGCGTTTTGAAGATTGCATCAGACTCCGTCAAGTCAAATAAAGCACTTGATGCAATTGCGATGACTAATTTGTTTTCTATTGGGAAAGCCATATTATTTGTACGTTTTAATTAGACGTTTCATTGTTTATGATGCTTCGTCTTATAAACAAGGAATGCCTTAATTTATCTTATCCCGCGGACTCGGGCATCATACAATTCGTTGAACCACATTTGCTTGAAGAGGGTGTTGACGCGGTCTTCTGTGAGTTTGTTGTACAATTCAAGTTTGGAATTGATGAACTCCAACAGTTCATTGTCAACTTCCTCGTCGAAGCGTTCACGTATATTGTCGCGGGAATTATCAGGATTGAAAAATTCGAGCAATTCTTCATTGTTTGTCAAGCGGTCTCGTAGACGCTGGAGGTCAACTTTGTCTTCCTCAGTTAGATCAACTCCATAGGTATCATTAAGGGTTTTGATGATAACTGATAGATATTCTTTATCCTCCTGAGGCTGGGCTGTAACTCGCCCACCTCCCATACCTTGTTCCTCGGAGTCATTGCTTTCGAGTGCAATCTTTTTGATGCCGTCAAATTTTAACTTGTAGCTGTCAAGGATGGTGCCGTCAAATATCTCACGTTTCTCCGCCTCGGTCATTTGAGAGTTCTCTATGCGTAGCTTCATAACCAATAGGCTTACAAGTTCATAGAGTTTAAGCAGTTCGGGGTCGTAGAACCGCTTAATCTGGCTCAGCAAATTGAACAGAGATTTATAACTTTGACAGTCTTTTCGGAACTCCAGATAAAGGTCTTTTGGATTGCGTTCAAGTCGCTTTGCGCGATCAACAATCCGGTCGAGAATGGGATATACTTTATCCTTATCCTCCTCCCAATTGTCGCCCCAACGAAGAGAAGTAAATTCATCAAGATCGTTGGCGGTAATGACGCCTTGATAGTTATCGTCGTATAGAATTTTGCTTTTTAGCTGAAGCAGTGAATCCGCATCGGTCTCATTTTCTTCCGGCATATAGTTTTTGCCATAGAAGCGCATAAAGTCTTCACGAAGGTCGTCCGGCTCGTTGACAAAGTCAAGAACCATTGTTGAAGTCTTCTTTTTACCGTATTTTCGGTTCAGTCGGCTCAGTGTCTGCACGGTAGATGTACCTCCAAGTTTCTTATCGACAAACATGGTGTGCATCAATGGCTCATCAAAGCCGGTCTGATACTTATTGGCAACAATGAGCAGACGGTATTGTGGTAATTTCAAAGCATCAGGGATGGATGTCTTGCCGGGCAGATTGTTCATTGACTGCTCGGTGTATTCCATGTCTCCATCTTTGACCGTTCCGGAGAAAGCTACCAGTGCCTTATAGGGGAGACGCATTTCCTGCATAATGCGGTCAAACTCTTGTTTGTAACACACTGCATGAAGTCGTGAACGGGTAACGAGCATAGCGCGAGCCTCGCCATCAATTTCCTTTGAGGTTTGCGAAGCAAAGTGTTCCACCATTATCCTGCTCTTACGTTCAATGGCTGTCGGACTGATGTCAACATAGCTGCCGAGCAATGCCATAGTCTTCTTTCGGTCATGTTCATTGTCGGGCACATCATTGTTACGCATCAATTTGTAATATCGTTTGAACGACATTACATTTTCCAATGGATTGAGAATGAAACCCTCGTTGATGGCATCTTCCATTGAATAGAGGTCGAAAGGCTCCTTTGTGCCATATTCACGTTCACAGAAGATTTCGATTGTCTTTGGCTTAGGGGTTGCAGTGAAAGCAAAGAATGAGATGTTACTATGGGGCCCGGTTGATGCAAGATCTGCTTCAATGCGGTGGGCCAACTTGTCCACTTCATCGCCTTCTATAGCTGCAGCGGCTTCATCGGCTGCCTCCGCCTCTTCAAAAGACAGTGCCTTACGCATCTGGCGTGCTGACTGACCTGATTGGCTCGAATGAGCTTCATCAATGATTACAGCAAACTTACGGTCTTTATACTTTTTTATGTCCTCGGCTATTACCGGAAACTTTTGGAGAGTCGTGACAATAATGCGACGACGCTGTTCAATAGCGGTTTTCAGGTCTTGCGATGTACATTTGTCATCAATGTAGCACACTTCTCCGGCTGTATGTTCAAATTGCTTGAAGTTGCGTTGCATCTGTGTGTCGAGTGCCACACGGTCATTTACCACGATCACGCTGTCAAACAGCGCATTCTCGTCAGTGTAATGCTGATGCAGACTGCTCAGACGATATGCTAGCCATGTGATAGTATGGCTTTTGCCTGAACCTGCGGAATGCTGAATCAAGTAGTTGTGTCCTGCACCTCGTTCAGTAATGTCTACGAGTAATTTTTTCACTGCACGACGCTGATGCCAGCGAGGAAAGATAAGTGACGTGGATTCCTTCTCCCTAAGCTGCCCAGATTCTTTGTCGTAAATCTTTTTCTTTTCAGTGTGCAAATTTACATAATGGCTCACCATGTCTATGACTGAATCACGACGCAGCACGTCTTTCCACAGATAATTTGTGCGATAATCCTCACTCACAACACCTATGTTGCCATATGTTTTATTGTATGGCAGGAAATATGTATCTTCACCATCGAGCTTGGTCGTCATAAACACCTGTTCTGTGCCAACAGCAAAGTGCACTAAGCAGCGTTTGAATGCCAAAAGCTTCTCCCCGGCGACCTCTCTGTCCTTCATATATTGCATTACGGCATTATGATGCGTCTGCCCAGTAAGCTCGTTTTTCAATTCGAGTGTCATTATAGGGAGACCATTGAGGAAAATGCCCATGTCAATGCTAAGATCCGGATTTTTGGTAGAGTAATGTACTTGTCGCATTACTCCAAGACGATTCAGTGAGTATAGTGTAAGATGTTCGGGGGTCTTGTCATTTACCGGACGGGGATACATCATTGTGAACTTCGGACCTTCCATTGTAGATACCTCTACTTCGCGAAGTACTTTGATTATGCCATGGTGATCAATCTCTTGGCTCACACGTTGAGCTAACGTCATCATAGCTTTTTCTTTGGTGCCACAACGCTTCACAAGTAGATTCCACTGCTTGGGCTGAGTGCTGCTCACAAACGCGGCTATCTCTTCCGGCACGAGGGCGAGCTTGGCATTAAACATGGTGTTGGGCAGTGACCGATACTCATATTGAGGAGTGCCATAATGCGCTTCGGGTTCAGCCGCCATATTTCCGGATGAAGTTACAAGCGGCTTTTGTTCTTGCGATGTCAGGAACTGCTCGATGCGTTCCTCCATATATCTTTCGTCAGGTTTCGACATAAGGGTTTAGTTTTGAAGTTCCCAATCACGCACGTCAACCTTTCCCGTAACGGCTTCGGAAATTACAGCTTTTTTATATTCAGCCAATTCTTCGAGTTGTTTTTCCAACTCATTAATCAGCGTATCAATCTTCTCGGTCTTTTCATCAAGAAACTCAGCAATGGCTTGCTGCTCGGAAAAAGAAGGCAAAGGAATAGTGAAATTTTTCAATTGCTCAAAGTTAAGACCTTCTCTATTACCCCCTGTTTGGTACATAGCAATTTGCTCCTGACCTATATTTGAATTTATTACATAACATAGGAACATATTGTTAATAGTATCAGGTAGGGGCCTGATAATGCATACATGCTGATTAACATTAGCATTCTCGGGTAGAGAGTATACGCAACATCTACCAATTGAGGCACCTGTAATATTTAATAAAATATCACCTTGATACACTCTTGTGTTGCACATTGTTTCATCAATTTGTTTGGAAATATATTTCGGGTCGTCTAAATGTAGACCATTGGGATATACATTCTGACTCCTAATAAATAATATCCCCTCATCAGAATATACCTCGGAGCCGCCTTTTGGTGTTACACCACTTCCGATTTTTGATGTAATATACTTTAATTTTGTCGTTTCCCAATGTTCTGGGATATCTCCAAGCCAATCGATTCCGGAGGGACGGAGGGGTGCATTAGGATTGAGGCCGCGAGTGACGGTCTCGGTGATAAGTGATGTGCGATAAGAGCGTAAATCTTCCACCTGTTTCTGCTTCTCCGCAATCAGCTCATCGATCTTCCCAGTTACAACATCCAAATATGCCGCAATCGCAACCTGCTCTATTAAAGGAGGGACTATAATCCTGATATTTCCCAACTTTAATCTACTGATTCTTTTCATAGTTGCACCACTACTCAAACCTGATGCATTAAACCAAAAATCATGAGAATTCAGTTGGTACATCATATAATGTTTGTTGAAAACATTATTCTTTGGACGGTATATCACATTATCCACACACGTGACAATTTTATAACCCAGTTCTGGAACTTCGCAGGTTCGCGCTATAGGCTCATTTAATCTCGAAATTAACAAATCTCCGGGTTTTACTTCGATACAATTAAGGTCATCAAATGTATTGTGGGATATAAATCCTTGGCCTTGTTCCTTATAGACACCTACACCCACATTGCCAGATGTTAAATAACGAACTCCCGAATCTGTAATAAAAGGTGATTCAATCCAATCCCCGTCTATAAAATCTGTGTCGGGATTATCTACAGTGTATTTTAATGGTATGGTATTCCAATGACTCGGTATTTTATCGAGCCAGTCTATGCCAGAGGATTTATATTCTGGATATGCCTTCATTAGTTGAATAGTTGGGAAAGAAGTGATTGGATAGACTTCTCGCTGGAGCGAATATCGGAGGCTATTTCAGTGGATGGACGCAGAGCCTCATGCTTGTAGAAATAGCGTGAGAAGTTTATTTCGTAACTTATACGGGTCTGGGATATGTCAACCCATGATTCGGGGTCGATGTGCGGGAGCACCTCTTTAGCGAAATGCTCTTTCCAGTCGGTGCCAATGGCAATTGTTTCAGTATCCTTCTTCACAATTTCTTTCTTGCCTTTCTTCTCAATCACGTTTCCTTTGGCATCGCGCTTGGGCTGACAGATAGTTAGTTGATAGCTACCAAAGAAGTTATTCGGATAGATTCGGCAGAAGTCATTCTCCTCAAAGTCAAGGTAGAGTTTGAGAATCTGCTCGACATCGGCTTCAGTAATGTCCTTACGCTTATTGCCAAGACTTTTCTTTGCCTGATGGAATATGCTTGAGGCATCGATAAGTTGAACTTTACCTTTTCGCTCCTTTGACTTATTATTGGTGAGGAACCATAGGTAAGTCTGAATACCTACGTTATAGAATAGGTCAGTGGGGAGAGCAACGATTGCTTCAAGCCAGTCATTTTCAATAATCCATTTGCGGATATTACTTTCGCCACTCCCGGCTCCGCCGGTAAAGAGAGGAGAACCATTAGTGACGACACCTATACGTGCGCCATCCGGTTCCATCTTGCTGATCATATGTTGGAGGAAAAGCAACTGACCATCGGAGATTTTCGGAGTCCCGGCCGAGAACCGACCATTGGGGTCAAGGCTTTCGTTCAGCACAAACGACTGGTCTTTCTTCCATGTTACACCATAGGGCGGATTTGCCATGATGTAATGGAATCGATTGGATACAAATTGATCGTTGGAGAGCGAGTTACCTAAGCGTATATTTCGGGCATCCTCACCGGTTATGAGTGCCTCGGATTTAGCAATGGCGTATGATTGCTCGTTAAGTTCCTGTCCGAAAGTTTGGATTGTGGGCTGTGTGTCTGGGTCACAAAACTCGTGTATGAACTGCTTGCCGAGGTTAACCATGCCTCCGGTGCCACAAGTGGGGTCAAAGATGGTGCGAATGATTCCACGGCGGTTGAGATCATCCTTGTCGGGAGTGAAAAGTATAGCTGACATAAGACGGATTACGTCGCGTGGAGTGAAGTGTTCACCGGCAGTTTCATTGCTCTGCTCGTTTGAGATACGTATAAGTTCCTCAAACACAGATCCCATATCGTGATTGTCGTACTTCTCCGGCGAAAAATCAAGAGCCGATACAGCTTGTATCATCTGATACAAGAGTCCATTGCGAGTAAGACGTGCTACGACTTTATCAAACTGAAAGTTACGTAAAATTTCCTTAACCTCCGAAGAAAAGCCGTTAAGATAGTTATCGAAATTGATGCCGATGTTCTTAGCATCGTCAATAAGAGAAGTAAGAGTATGGCGAGAAGTGTTGTAGAACTTCAAACCACCGGCGGCTTTCCGCAGAATGGGGTCAAGTTTATCATCCGCAACCTTATCTTTGAAGTTTTCGTAAGCGGCGCGAACTTTTGTATTGACCGGAGCAAGAATGCAGTCAATGCGACGCACTACCACGAAAGGGAGCATTACCTCTCCAATTTCATTCTTCTTGAACGTATCGCGAAGCACATCATCGGTGATGCGCCACACAAATCCTATGTCGGGTCTCTTATTATTCTGTTCCATCTTTGTGGAGTTGTTTTTTGTTTTACGATACAAAGTTAATTACGATCTGTGCAGTCTTTCTGCATCAGATTATGCTAGTTTAGCAAACGGTTTCGTATTGACTTGTCTTTTTCGGTATCGCCTATTATTTTTTTCGTCGGATCCTTGACACCTCCTATTATTTGTTCACGAAGAGTTGAACATCCTTTACGTATTTTAGCAATATCTTTATACGAAATAGCTAAGACTGTATCACCAGATGTATTCCGCGTATCATGTAGTACGGAGGTCAATGTGACTTCATTTTCATCATGAACAATTGTTTTATTTTGAGGGTGAAATAACTGAAAGCCTTTATCGCAAACAAGTACGAAATAATTGCTTATTAACTTACGTGGATGAATCGTATTGTTAAACACAAATTCTAACTGTACCTCGTAATCGCGAATAGTCCTTAAATATGCCTTTAACATTCCATTAAGTTGGTCTGCTTTCTCTGGACTAATCTTTTGAGGCATAGGAGTGACAATCAGCAAATGGAAAACAGTACACAAATTTTTGGGCAAGATTGCATTTAGAATCATTTTAACATTCTCAAATCCAATCAATTTACCTTCCACATCGTTTTGAAAGAGATAATTGTCTGTAATAATCAAACTATTGCTTGGAGGAAGCGTTTGTCCGTTTAACATGTTTGACCAACCGTCGGATATTCCAGAAAGGTTGTCTCCTTTATCAAAATTTCTTTTGAATGATAATTGCAGAATATTATCATTCATTTCGGTTTCGCTCTGGATTATAACTCCATATTTTTCGGACAATACATCAGCCTCTTTCTTAGATATGTCAAAGAAAAACATCGCACGAGGCTTTTCAATTACAATAGATTGGTCCTCTTTTAATGCCTTGAAATAATCTTTTAGAGCAATAATGGAAACATCATTTCGAGATAATTGACTTAATTCGCTATCCTCATCTGACAATATTTCATCTAATTCTGGGTCAGTTAGATTTACACACAAAACCGCATGATTATTAAAAATATGATGAAGATTAGGGTATGAATCATCACATATCAGAATCTCTTCCAATGCGTCTTTTCCAATATATATGTGCAGCTTAGTTTCAGCCATTTATCTTACGCCTTTCGAGTTTAGATATAGTAAGTGCAGCCGATGATGCCTCATCAAAGAAGCCTTCGCCAAATTTATTTTCAAAACGACCAGAGGGAAGGTATTTCATATCGTAAGGCATTCCTTCTGCTGGGAAATAATATACCTTGAATGGATTTTGCTTTGCAAGTTCTTCCTCGCTTTCAATATTCATTTCGGCAACGAGTACCTGTGTACGACGAATGAAATACTCGGAATGAGTTTCAATCAAGAACTTATAGCTATCGTCCATCGCAACTTCTGAAATCAGATCAGCGAGTTTGCTTTGCAAACGAGGATGTAGGTTTTGTTCAGGTTCTTCTATAATAATGAATTTCGGAATAAAGCTTTTGCCACCATCCTTTCCGTGATGTCCTTCTTCAAACATGATTGTTGCCAAACTGAGCAATAAAACCATAAGCTGATTTGTACCCATACCCATATCAGCAAGATTCATCGTACCATTCTGGGTGATAACTTTGAATGTATAACCTTCTCCTCCGATAGATTCAATCTCATAGTCTGAACCAATTCCAAACTCATTCATCCATTTACGGATAAAGATATCAGTAAATGAACCGCGGACTACACCTCTTCGTGCATATTCATGAATCGCCTGAGCCATAAAGTCATTCTTATCGTCAATCGTATAGAGCATTTTTTGAGATACTCCATGAGCTTGAATATAATAAACATGAGGCCTTCTTAGTTCTGATTCGAGAGCGGATGCACTTTCAAGTATAAGAGATCTCTTATCTGCTAAAACTTGTTCGTTAGCTCGATCATCTTCCGACCCATTCCATACTTCTTCTGAAGAATCGGTTTCATTTTCTACCTCATCATCTGTGAGTCCGGTCACACTTACTGCTCTAGCTCCAATTGTTGAAGTATAAGCTTCAATATTTTCTATATACCCAGGGAGTGCTCCACTTGTAATGCGACGTTCACCTTTTACTCCAAGGTAATTATTTATGTCTGTTTCGGCTGAAGTAGATTCATCTACCTCATGTGTGTCATGAGCGAGTGCATTCCGAACTTTCAATAATTTTTCAAGCTCCTGATTAGCCATAGCAGCCTCAAATGCGTCATCCTCCTGTGCGAGTTTTCTGCGTAACTCTTCTATGCGCGACTGAATCTTGTCAAACTCTGGAGAACCATTCCCGTTGATTTGCTCAAAATCTACACGCATTCTTCTTGTGTTGAAATTAAATGTGTAGAGAATATGCCTCTTTGCATCTTTTACTTCAATCAATGCCACCTTTGCGACGGGGAGGTCTTCGCCATTTGCATCAGGTTCAACAACTACATGAATTGGGAAATTATCAATCTGTAGAGTAAACTCCATTTGTTTAACTTTAGATCCTGTAAATAGAGCGCGCTCAAATGTGCCAAGATTTAGGTCGTGGAATTCATTAGCGTCGAAACGGAATTGAGGCGTTTCAAAACCATTGTCGAAGATATTAAAAGCAGATACTTTTTTTCGTAGAGATCGAATATTATCGAATACAAGAAGTAATGCTTTTTGTAAAGTAGATTTACCGGCATTGTTACCTCCGACAAGTATGGTGATGTCGCCGAACTTGAATTCGGGGAAATCGGCGAAGCGGCGGAAGTTTTTGAAGCTGATTGATTTCATGCTGCAAAGGTATTATCTATTTGTGCAGTGTAGCTGCATCGTTAAAAATTACTTTATTTGAGTTGGCAGAATGTTTCGTTGAACGGCTGACATTTCTTTGAACACCGCAAAGGTATGAACTATCAGTGCAGTCATTCTGCACGGAATAATATTTCTGATAAGTATCTTTGATTTTCTTAGCTATATTATTCCGAAGAGATTCTGGTGCTAATACTTCTACGTCACTACCAAACGAGAGAAGGATTGACTCCAACTCTTTATTTGGAATAACATCAAGAGTTATAATTCCGGCGTCAGTATCTTTGATTTTTTGAGAACCATGAATAGGTTTTGCCTTAATATATGGGAATCTATTTTGAGAAAATCGAAGAATGATATTCTGTATTGTACCCTCCGCAGGAAAGCTGACACCAATAATATCTTCGAAATAATCATCGAAATCTTCAATAAGAGTATTTTCAATGAATGTGACATTCGCTTGCTCAATAGATATTATTCGATCAAGGGCTACATTGGTTATACTCTTGAACTCATCATTATTTAATCCGATAAGGAACCATCTGTTATTATATTGCTTAATATAATATGGATGAATTATCCAATCGAAGGATTTTTTATTGAATGTGGTATATTTTATGTTTAGTGGGGTCTTATTAAGGATAGCATTGAATAATGGGGTGATATGTTCTATCCCGTCCGCATAGACTATTCCATCAAGGCCTATTACTGAACGCCCTGCGCTCTTCAGATGAAATTTATCCTCAAGATTAGTAATCATTGAATCAATCCATTCAAATTGAGGCAGCCCCTTGAAACGACTGAGCATTAACATCGTCTCTCTAAGTTGAGCAATTTCTTCATCTGTAATGGGTTGATTATTTATAGTGTATTCCGGGTTTTCATATCGGTAATAAACCCTGCGGCCATCCTTAACTCTATCAATCAACGCACCCCATCCGGCTTCACTCTCCATAAAATCAATGTCGACAAGAACTTGTCGCCGACTTATCCCGGGATTAAGTGGGTCGGAATATCTGCTGTCTCCAGTAAAGTCATACAACGCATCATTACACGCCGAGATAAGGTCCTCAATATAGAACCTTCGAGCAAAGTTACTGAAACACTTGTCAAGTGCTTGGTAACGTATTAGTGCATGCTTATTTGTTGCCAAACTATTTTGAAAGACTTTATTCAGAAAATATGGGTTCGTTAAGTAAATCGCGTACTCGTACGTTAAGATGTTCTGCTATTGAGAACAAAGTTTCCAATCCCGGCTGAGCCGTATTGGTACACCATTTGGAGACAGTCGCTGGATCTTTTCCTAATTGTTCTGCCAACCATTTATTGGTTTTCTTTTTCTCAACTAATACGAGTTTTATCCTATTTAGGTCACGTTCCATATCTTCAAAATTGAATTTGACGCAAATTTACTGAATTTTTCCGAACTTTCATAAAATATCAGGAAATTTTTTGTAACTTTGCATTGTATTTATAGAAGATGTGAGTGTAATCTGCACTTCTTTTATAGAAGTTAAACTTAAATTCTAAATAAGATGGAAGTTAACGTTAATCAGGCGATAAAGATATTCTTCTCGAAATCATCATTTGAGATGATATATATGGAAGCATTTGCGAATGCTTTAGATGCTAATGCGACTGAGTTCAATGTATCTGTTGATCTGGACGATTACTCCAATTTACAGAATTTAAGGATTATGATTGAAGATAATGGGGAAGGTTTTACTGATAAGCGTTATTCAAAATTCTCCAAATTATTAGATGTCGAAGAAAAGACGCACAAAGGGCTGGGAAGACTGGTATATCTATGTTATTTTGATAGAGTTAATATAACTAGCTATTACGACAAAGGGAAGAAACGGACATTTGAGTTTACAAATGATTTTGATGGTAAATCAGATATCGTTAAATCGTCATCTTGTAAAAAAAGCGGATCGACATTTGTTCTTTGTGGGTTTAATGGAGATAAGCTTAGTAAAAATATTAATATCAAAAGTACGTATATTAAACGAGTTATTCTTGAAAACTTTATAATGCGTTTCTATGAAGCAAAAATTAATAAGAAGAATATAACCGTAAACATACGTTCCACTATCAGCGGAAAGACGGATACAGAGAGCTTTGATTGCTCGGCACTTCCAAACTTTAAGATAGAGCCAATTGAAGGCGCAATTGACTTGTTTGATTCGATGGAAGTGTATTATCATATCTCTGATGCATATGACAACATATTCAATGATGGACGTAATACTTTTATCACGGCTCTATCCATTGACGATCGTTGTTTCCCAGTTGACTTATTATCAGGATCGCGTATGCCTGATAAATATAACATGATCTTCTTATTAAGATCTTCTTCCTTACAGGGGACTACAGATGGCTCACGTCAATCAATTAAAATGGCAGAAACAACGCAAAGGGCACTTATTAGTCTTTTTAAGGCGGCTGTTTTCCATATTATTACTAGAGAGGTGCCTGAAATCGCCGAATCTAATAAGAAGCAATATAACTATATTCAGGAAAGATTCCCTCATTTGATAGGCATGATAGATGAGCAGTCTATTGGATATGTACCTCATCATGAGACAATAAAACAAGCGCAAGATAAATTTTTCAAAACAGAACGAGAGTTATTGGGCGCGTCTGAATTAAACGATGAACAGCTTGAAAAATCAATTGAATTTTCAAGTAGAACACTTGCGGCATATATTCTCTATCGTCAAAAATTGATCGAAAAAATGCTGACACTTGACAAGTCGGCTTTGGAAGAGGATTTACATAACTTATTAGCTCCTCGTTTCAAAGCATTTTCTGGAGATGATTTTGAAAAGGACGCGTACATTAATAATCTATGGGTTCTTGATGACAAGTTTATGACTTATGAACATGTCTTGAGTGAGGCAGACATGGTAAAGGTTATTGGGCATCTTAACCCGATATCAGGCAATAATGGTGATAATGATAGACCGGATATAACCATTTTCTTTTCTAGAGACCCAGAAGCAGATGGAGAAAAGTTTGATATGGTGATTGTTGAATTAAAAAGATTAGGTCTTTCTCCTGAAATGAATTCAATCGTTGAAATACAATTAGATAAAAGGACACAACTTTTATCCAAGCATTATGGGAATCGAATTCAACGAGCTTGGTATTATGGCATTGTTGATATGACCGATGACTATAGAATGCATCTTAAGAATAATGAATATAAGCCATTGTTCTCTCATGGCAATATTTATTATAAGGTAAAACCTGTATATCGTGATTTGAATGATGATATAGGAGTAATTCAGCATTCATATATATTGGATTATAAATCTATAGTTGAAGATGCAAATGCTAGGAACTCTGCATTTTTAAGGATTCTCAAAGATAAATTTTGCCATTTAAGCACTCCTCCTTTCTGAGTACACAGAAAACAGTGGATATAATTCTGCTATCATAAAAATATCTTAATTTTCAACAACTTAAATAAACAAGCGCGGTATGAGTTATTCTCACCCATCTGTAGTTTTTTTCTCTTGTCCGATATGACGAAAGTCATCCGTCTGCACGTATGCAGATGGAGATGGCTGCATTTATCCGACACTTCGCAGAGACGCTTCCCTCACTGCCCGGAGGGGATTCCGATGCTCACTCATCATTGGTTGTTGACGGCCTAACGGCCATAGGGCTATAGATACCTATCTATATATGTAATTAGATTGAAAGCTATATTGCTATATATCAAGAAAGATAAATCACAAGACCGTTGCATACATCGTTCGATAAGAAGTTCCCAACAAACATAAATCCAAAATAAGGTTGAACTCTATGGAAGGATATACACAGGCAGTTTTATGGATAGACCTGTCTCTACATACATTCAAATAACTCTCTTCAGCAATCTTCCCAACTACGTGTCTAACGATGTCCATCCGTGTGTATCTTCATAATTATATCGTGACATGAAGACAGATATTTGGGTCAAATGCTATATAAAGATAACAAATTTTCTGCGGAATTGCAAACTGATATTTTTATCAAAATATTTATATTCAGCAACTTGGCGCGTTTTGGCGCGTTTTGACAAACGAAAAATGAAATATCAGGCCAAAACTTTAACATTTGGAGAGCGAAGATTTTTTCAACGCGTGGTTGCCGTTTGGAAATGTCATTATTTTTTCGTATCTTTAAGGTAAGCATCCGTACCGCAAAAGCACACTTCTATCGCGCGCAAAAGTGAGTGTATCAGGGTGTTCACATGAACACAGCAAGGTGTCTTTTGAGTAACTCAAAAGGTTTTGAGGAACCCATAACCTCAAAACGTCCTTGCAGGGTCGGGCACACTCCAAAGTCGTGTCCCCCATTTTCCAAACTGCGTTGCCGTAGGAGTAACGGATGTGAAACCGTTGAAACTGTTTTTCAATGGCATTAGTTCAAATTGAAGAGAGTCTGCTTCTGGAGATTCTCAACCGCGCTAACTACCTTACGTCAGTCATGCAGTCCCTATATGAGCGCGTTAGAAATCGGGAGGCAAGTGACTGGCTCACGCTTGAAGACCTTTGTGGATTGTTGAATATATCCGCAACTAAAGCCCGCACATTGAAGACTATCGGCAAGATCGGCTTTGTTAAGTGCGGCAAGAAATGCCTCTACCATGCCGGCGACGCATGGGAGCTGCTTGAACGAGTTGACCACCGAAAGAACAATGAGTAAGATTTATTCGCGAGAAACGGCGGAAATTGAGCGGTTCTTCTCCGACACATTGACAATCCTCCATGTAGCAGAGGAGTTGAAGCGGCATTGTCGCCCGTCGTTACATGGGAAGAGATTTCTTACCGATGCCCAGCTCTCAGAAAAATTAGGCATCTCCCGGCGTACACTTCAGGACTTCAGAGGTCGCGGTGTTATCCCTTTCTATCGGCTTGATGGTAAAGTGCTCTATGAAGAATCTGATATTGAGGATTTCCTGATGAGTTCCTATCACCCCAAATTCTAATCAAAATGCGGCCACCGGATTTGTTTCGATGACCGCATTTTTCTTTGTAGTATGATGCTATTTAGAGACTGACACCGTCAAATTTGCGACGCATTTTCTCCATGTCGTCATAGATGGCTTGATCCTGCATCTTTGCGTAAATTTGAGTTGTTCTGATATCGGAGTGACCGAGCATTTTAGAAATCACCTCGATGGAAACATGGTTGCAGAGGCTCATTGACGCGAAGGTATGCCGCGCAACGTGTGTCGTCAGATGCTTCTTGATGCCAGCGAGGTCGGCAATCTCCTTGAGATAAGCATTCATTTTCTGATTTGTAATTACCGGTAGGACTACGCCTGTCGAAACCACAGTGGGATGCTCACTGTATTTCCGGAGTATGCGCAACGGTATTTCAAGCATCGGGATTATGCTCATTTCGCCGGTCTTGGCGCGTGCCTTGCGAATCCAAGTGTGTCCTGAATCATCCGTCGTAATGTCAAAAGTCATCAGGGCTTTCACATCACAGAATGCCAGCCCTGTAAAACAGCAGAATAAGAAAGTGTCACGCACAATCTCCAATCGTGGTAACTCGGTGAAATCGAGGCTCATGATTGTTCGCAGTTCTGGCTCGGTCAGAAACTGACGCTCGTTATATTTGCGTTGGTATTTCTTTCCGATGAACGGGTCATGGTCAATCCATCTGTGTGCTAACGCGTATTGTATGATATTTTTGACGGAACGCATATAACGTACCGCAGCATTATTGGCACATGATTTCTTCATGCGTAAGAAATGCTCGAAATCATCCAACAGTCCCGATGTCACCTCTTTAATGGGGATGTCTGTCGTGTTGTAATTGAGGAGAAAGAACTCCTCCAGATAATCGACGCATCGGGTCCAACGCTGATAGGTAGGCTTGACTATATCTCCACGGTCAAGTTCCTCCTTGCGCTTCTTGTTGGCTTCGCGGAAAACTTCACACATCATCTTCGGTTTTTCGATGGTGCCGAGAAAGTGAGCTTTCATCACTGCCGGAGTGATAAGCTTTTTCTCCCGTAGAAGCATGTTGTGAATCTCGAGAAATCTTGCCCTGACAAGTTCGAGATACTTGTTCAGTTCGAGGTCTCTGCGTGTACGACCTCTGCTCATGCCGCGTGTCTGGTCCCAGTTGTCGGGCACTACTGTTCTGCCAATCTTGAACTCTATGCGCTGACCGCCCACAGAGACTCTCACGAAGAGCGGCCAATCGGCACGCTCGGCGTAGGGCTTCCTTAGAAAGAAGTGAAGTTTGAAATAATTGTTCTCTGTCATTTGTTTGAATGTTAATTAAATATACGAAATTTTCGCGTGATTTCCAAATGGCGAAGAACATCGAACGTAGTCTGATAACAAGATTATTGCCCTCAGTGAACGGTATACACCGGATTTCGGGGTGAAGTTGGCGCGATTTGACCGGAAAAGGCAGATATGGAGTTAAAGTGTCTTTCAAAAGTTAAAAGATGCTTATCTTTTCTTAAAAGCACAATCCCAACAGAGGTCGGAGGTTCAAAACCGCACTGCGAGCCCCTTTTGTGAAGATGGGAAACGGACTAACAACAATTCTATCAGTTCACTCACTGACAGAGAAACCCTCCAGTGAATGATTTTATTCACTGCGCGACCATTCACTCGTCATTCACCACAGTGCTTCTGTATTGTGCAGTATTCTGCAAAGCGGCAAAAAGAAAAAGCACTGAGAATCAACTGATTTCAGTGCTTTGCGACATCTTGCCTTTTTCTTGTTGTGACCCCGGAGAGGCTCGAACTCTCGACCCACTGATTAAGAGTCAGTTGCTC